>DLPY01000057.1:0-60629 GCA_002478685.1 Flavobacteriaceae bacterium UBA7446 | reverse complement strand
AAGTGCCCATACTTCCATTTCGCCAAATCGCTGTCCACCAAACTGCGCTTTACCACCAAGCGGCTGCTGGGTAATAAGCGAGTATGGACCAATAGAGCGTGAGTGCATTTTATCGTCCACCATGTGTCCAAGTTTTAGCATGTAAATTACACCCACCGTTGCTGGTTGATCAAAACGCTCCCCTGTTCCGCCATCATATAAATACGTATGACCAAACTGTGGGACTCCTGCTTCTTTGGTAAGCGCATCAATTTGCTCGTTTGTAGCACCATCAAAAATTGGTGTGGCAAATGTTTTGCTTAATTTCTGACCAGCCCACCCTAGAACAGTTTCGTAAATCTGTCCAATATTCATTCGCGACGGTACCCCAAGTGGGTTCAATACAATATCAACGGGCGTTCCATCTTCTAGGAATGGCATATCTTCTTGACGTACAATTCGGGCAACGATACCTTTGTTCCCGTGACGCCCAGCCATTTTATCCCCTACTTTCAACTTGCGCTTTTTAGCGATATAAACTTTGGCAAGTTTTAAAATACCTGCAGGAAGTTCGTCCCCAACAGATATAGTAAACTTGTTTCTTCGCAATGCACCTTGCAAATCGTTTTCCTTGATTTTATAGTTGTGCATTAGATCATTAACCAAGGCATTTATGCGCTTATCTACTGTCCAGTCAGAGTTGACAAGGTGTGCATAATCGTCAACTGCATTAAGCATTTTTAAGGTAAATTTCTTCCCTTTAGGCATCACTTCCTCGCCAAGGTCGTTCATTACACCTTGACAGGTTTTACCACTAAGGATAAAAAATAATTTCTCTACCAATACAGATTGCAGCTTGTCAAATTTTACTTCGTAGCTATCTTCGAGTTCCATAATGGCCTCTTTATCTTGAGAACGCTTACGCTTATCCTTAACAATTCGGGTAAAGAGCTTTTTGTCGATAACAACTCCGTTAAGTGATGGCGATGCTTTCAGCGAAGCATCTTTTACATCTCCCGCTTTATCACCAAAAATAGCACGAAGAAGTTTTTCTTCTGGAGTAGGATCTGATTCACCTTTTGGTGTGATTTTACCAATTAAGATATCGCCAGCGCCTACTTCGGTACCCACACGAATCATACCATTTTCATCCAGATCTTTAGTAGCCTCTTCGCTAACGTTTGGAATATCATTGGTTAATTCTTCTTTTCCTAATTTGGTGTCACGTACTTCCAATGAATATTCATCAATATGAATTGAAGTAAAGATATCATCGCGAACTACCTTTTCAGATATAACAATAGCATCCTCAAAGTTGTATCCTTTCCATGGCATAAACGCCACTTTCATGTTTCTACCAAGAGCAAGCTCACCATTTTCGGTAGCATATCCCTGACAAAGCACTTGACCTTTTTCTACACGGTCTCCGATTGAAACAATGGGTTTAAGGTTGATGCATGAACCCTGATTGGTTTTGCGGAATTTAATCAGTCCATAAGTCTTTTCATCTGAATCAAAAGAAACCAATCTCTCGTCATCAGACATATCGTATTTGATGGTAATTTTTTCAGCATCAACATAGATTACCTTTCCATCCCCTTCAGCATTGATAAGTACACGCGAATCAGTAGCTACTTGACGCTCAAGACCTGTACCTACAATAGGTGCTTGCGGACGCAATAGCGGAACCGCCTGGCGCATCATGTTCGAGCCCATCAATGCACGGTTTGCATCATCATGCTCCAAAAATGGAATTAAGGAAGCCGAAATAGACGCAATTTGGTTTGGCGCCACGTCTGTGTAGTGAACTTCTGTTTTGTCAACTACTGGATAATCTGCTTCTGAACGCGCAATAATTTTATCAGCAGCAATTTCACCCGACTCGCTTTTATCAATATTTGCCTGTGCAAACAATTTACCTTCCTCCTCCTCGGCAGATAAATACTGCGACTGGGACATATCAACAACACCATTTTCTACTTTATAGTAAGGTGTTTCAATAAATCCTAGATTATTCACTTTAGCAAAAACTCCAAGCGAAGAAATCAAACCAATATTTGGTCCCTCAGGTGTTTCGATTGGACATAGCCTTCCATAGTGTGTGTAATGAACGTCACGCACCTCAAAACCAGCACGCTCACGCGAAAGTCCTCCAGGCCCTAATGCAGATAAACGACGCTTGTGCGTAATTTCTGCTAATGGGTTAGTTTGGTCCATAAACTGCGAAAGCTGATTAGTTCCAAAGAATGAGTTAATGACCGACGAAAGCGTTTTGGCATTGATTAAGTCAATAGGTGTAAACACCTCATTATCACGCACATTCATTCGTTCACGAATAGTACGCGCCATTCTAGAAAGCCCTACACCAAACTGAGATGAGAGTTGCTCACCTACCGTGCGAACACGACGATTAGAAAGGTGGTCAATATCATCAATTTCAGCTTTTGAGTTAATCAACTCAATCAAGTACTTGATAATGGTAATGATATCATCTTTGGTAAGCACTTGCTTATCCATGTCAATATCAAGACCAAGCTTTTTATTCATTCGGTAGCGACCTACCTCACCCAAATTGTAGCGTTGGTCAGAGAAGAACAATTTGTCAATAATTCCACGAGCAGTTTCTTCATCTGGCGGCTCAGCGTTACGCAACTGGCGGTAAATATGCTCCACTGCTTCTTTTTCAGAATTCGTTGGGTCTTTTTGAAGCGTGTTGTGAATAATAGCATAGTCAGCAGATTGCGATTCCTCTTTATGCAATAAAATAGTAGCAGCGTTTGCTTCTAATATCTGCTCAATGTGCTCTTTTTCAAGAACAGTATCGCGATCAAGAACAATTTCATTTCGTTCAATAGAAACCACTTCACCAGTATCTTCGTCAACAAAATCCTCAAACCAGGTGTTAAGTACACGTGCTGCCAATCTGCGCCCTAATAGTTTTTTAAGGCCTGTTTTGGAAACTTTAAATTCTTCTGCAAGGTCAAAAATTTCTAAAATGTCCTTATCACGCTCATAGCCAATAGCACGGAAAAGTGTAGTAACTGGTAATTTTTTCTTTCGATCAATGTAGGCATACATTACACTATTGATGTCTGTGGCGAATTCAATCCAAGAACCCTTGAATGGAATCACACGAGCAGAATACAATTTAGTACCGTTAGCATGAAACGATTGTCCAAAAAATACACCTGGAGATCGATGTAATTGTGACACAACAATTCGCTCAGCACCGTTGATAACAAAGGTGCCACTTGGAGTCATGTAAGGAATTACTCCCAGATACACGTCCTGAACGATAGTTTCAAAATCCTCGTGTTCAGGATCAGTACAATATAATTTAAGACGTGCCTTTAGCGGAACGCTATATGTCAAACCACGCTCTATACATTCTTGAATGGTATAACGAGGTGGGTCTACAAAGTAGTCTAAGAATTCTAAAACAAACTGATTTCGGGTATCCGAAATAGGGAAATTTTCCATGAAGGTGTTATATAAGCCTTCATCTCCACGCTCGTCCGACTTAGTTTCAAGTTGGAAGAAATCCTGGAAAGATTTGATCTGAATATCAAGGAAATCTGGATATGGAGGGGTACCTATGGCCGAAGCAAAATTGTGTCGGATTGCGCTCGTTATGTTGGACATATGGGTTTACGTATTAAAAAATTAGTAGAAGGGGCATAAAACACCAAATGGTTTAAGCCCACCCGCCCCTAGACGGAAGGCTTAAACCTTCGGTTTGTATCGGTAACTTAATTACTTAAGTTCTACTTCAGCACCAGCCTCTTCCAAAGAAGATTTTAGCCCTTCAGCTTCGTCTTTTGCTACACCTTCCTTAATTGGGCTAGGCGCATTGTCAACAAGCTCTTTTGCTTCCTTAAGACCAAGACCTGTAAGTTCTTTAACAAGCTTAACAACAGCAAGTTTAGAACCACCAGCGGCTTTAAGGATTACGTCAAACTCTGATTTTTCCTCAGCTGCTTCACCACCACCACCGGCAGCAGGTCCAGCTACGGCAACGGCTGCTGCTGCAGGCTCAATACCGTACTCTTCTTTTAGGATATTGGCCAGTTCATTGACCTCTTTTACGGTCAAATTGACCAATTGTTCTGCAAAATCTTTTAAATCTGCCATTTTTGAACTATTTAATTGTGTTTGTATTATGTTTTATGCTTCCTTTTCAGAAAGTGTTTTGATTATTCCAGCAAGGGTACCGCCACCCGATTTAAGGGCAGATACCACGTTTTTCGCAGGCGATTGTAGCAAGCCTATAATCTCGCCAATCAATTCGTCCTTCGATTTGATGTTCACCAAAGCTTCCACTTGATCATCACCCAAATAAATTGCTTCCCCAATGAAAGCACCCTTAAGAATAGGCTTTTCTGATTTTTTGCGGAATTCTTTAATCAGCTTAGCAGGTGCATTACCTGTTTCTGATAGCATCATGGCTGTGTTTCCAACCAAAACCGTAGATAAATCTTCAAAGTCTTTGTCGGAAGCCTCCATGGCTTTGGCTAACAATGTATTTTTTACCACTTCTAGCTTAATATTTGCCTTAAAACAGGCGCGTCTTAATCTAGAGGTCGCCTCTGCATTCAAGCCAGAAACATCTGTTAAATAGATATTTGCATTGTCTGCAAGAGTAGCAGTTAGCTGCTCAATTACAATTGCTTTTTCTTCTCGTGTCATATATTCTGTACGCTATTAACCTACCTTAGTATCAATAAGGATGCTTGGGCTCATCGTACTGGACATGGCGATACTTTTAATGTAAACCCCTTTTGCCGACGATGGCTTAAGCTTGATAAGTGCTTGTATCAGTTCGTTGGCGTTGCCCGAAATTTTGTCAGCATCAAATGATGCTTTACCAATAGGCGCATGCACAATTCCTGTTTTATCCACTTTAAAATCAATTTTTCCTGCCTTTACCTCACGAACGGCCTTTGCTACGTCCATCGTAACCGTACCCGTTTTTGGGTTTGGCATCAATCCTCTAGGTCCTAAAACACGACCTAATGGACCTAACTTACCCATCACACTTGGCATAGTAATGATAACGTCAACGTCTGTCCATCCGTCTTTAATTTTCTGCAAATACTCATCTAATCCCACAAAATCAGCACCAGCTTCTTGCGCCTCGGCTTCTTTATCAGGTGTAACTAAGGCCAAAACTCGAATGTCTTTTCCCGTACCGTGCGGAAGGGTTACCACGCCACGAACCATTTGGTTTGCTTTACGTGGGTCAACTCCTAATCGAACGGCAAGGTCAATGGACTCATCGAATTTTGAGCTAGCGATTTCTTTAACCAGTGCGGAAGCATCCTGTACCGAGTACAGTTTTGTCCGGTCTATTTTACTGAGCGCCTCTTTACGCTTTTTAGTAACTTTTCCCATATCACTTCAATTAAAAAGGGGATTCTCCTTTAACAGTAAACCCCATTGAACGGGCAGTTCCGGCTACCATTTTCATGGCAGATTCTACCGTAAATGCATTCAAATCCTGCATTTTATCTTCTGCAATGGTGCGCACTTGTTCCCAAGTAACACTTCCTACCTTGCTGCGGTTGGGTTCGCCTGATCCTTTTTTAACCTTAGCGGCTTCCATCAATTGAACGGCTGCGGGTGGCGTTTTTACAACAAAGTCAAACGACTTATCTGCATACACAGAAATAACTACTGGTAATACTTTTCCAGCTTTATCTTGAGTTCTTGCATTGAACTGCTTACAGAACTCCATGATATTTACCCCTGCGGCCCCCAGAGCGGGTCCAACCGGCGGCGATGGATTCGCGGCGCCTCCCCTAACTTGTAGTTTTACTACTTTACTTACTTCTTTAGCCATTATTAATTTAACTCTACATTAGTGACAACTGTATTAGTGGAAGCTATACAGTCATCAGTGTGCGTAACACTCAAACTTTTTCTACTTGCATGTATGAAAGTTCAAGTGGCGTTTTCCTTCCGAAAATCTTCACCATCACCTCCAACTTGCGTTTTTCTTCATTTACTTTTTCAATATTTCCGTTAAAGCCGTTGAAAGGACCATCGATAACTTTGATAGTTTCACCAATTTTAAACGGAATAGCTACGTTTTCAGATTGAACCGATAGTTCATCTACTTTACCAAGCATGCGGTTAACTTCAGACGTGCGTAGCGGCACAGGGTCGCCACCTTTGGTTTCACCTAGAAAGCCAATTACATTGGTAATAGAACGAATAATATGTGGCACTTCTCCAGAGAGATTCGCCTTTATCATGATGTATCCAGGAAAATAGTTGCGCTCTTTATTGACTTTTTTTCCATTGCGGATTTGAACTACTTTTTCGGTAGGTACAAGGACTTGATCTACGTAATCGGAAAGACCAAGGCGCGCAATATCAGTCTCAATATATGACTTGATTTTGTTCTCCTGACCGCTTACAGCGCGAACAACATACCACTTTTTAACTTCCGTATCTGTTGACATCATTAACTAATTAATTGGAAGTAAAGCTTTACGACACGCGACAGTACGGAGTCAGCCCCCCAAATGGAAAGCGAAAATATAATAGAAAAAACGACCACTACAGTTGTATGGCGTAACAACTCGGACTGCGGCGTCCAAGTAACGTGGTTTTTTAATTCCTTAAAAGCGTCTTTGATATATGAAATAATCGCTGTCATTTGTTTCTCCTTGCACGGGTTGAGAGACTCGAACTCCCGACACCTGGTTTTGGAGACCAGTGCTCTACCAACTGAGCTAAACCCGTCTCTGTTGGTGCACTGCTCCTGTTTGGGTTGGTACACCCGTCTAGTGCGTCAAAAGGTGCTGCCTGTAAGCAGCACCTTTATTACACAAAACGTTGATAGTATTAGTCTAAAATCTCTGTTACCTGACCCGCACCAACAGTACGACCACCTTCACGGATTGCGAAACGAAGTCCTACATTAAGTGCAATTGGCTGAATTAAATCAACCTCAATTGTCAAGTTATCTCCAGGCATTACCATTTCTACTCCAGAAGGTAACGCAATATTTCCTGTTACGTCTGTTGTACGTACATAAAACTGTGGACGGTAATTGTTGTGGAATGGCGTGTGACGACCACCCTCTTCTTTTTTCAAGATATACACCTCAGCTTTAAACTTAGCGTGTGGTGTTACAGATCCTGGCTTACAAATTACCATTCCTCGTTTGATGTCTGTTTTTTCAATACCACGAAGTAAGATACCTACATTATCTCCAGCTTCTCCACGGTCTAGTATTTTGCGGAACATTTCAACTCCCGTAATGGTTGAGTCCAATTTTTCTGCACCCATACCAATAATGTCGACAGCGTCACCCGTATTAGCAACACCAGTTTCTATACGACCCGTTGCAACAGTACCACGACCAGTAATTGAAAATACATCTTCAATTGGCATTAAGAAGTCTTTGTCAACATCACGCTTTGGAAGCTCAATCCAAGCATCAACTTCTTCCATTAATTTCATTACAGAGTCAACCCACTTTTGCTCTCCGTTCAAAGCACCAAGTGCAGAACCAAGTACAACAGGTCCATTGTCGCCATCATAGTCGTAGAAGCTCAGCAACTCACGTACTTCCATTTCAACAAGCTCAAGTAGCTCTTCATCATCTACCATGTCAGCTTTGTTAAGGAACGCAACAATGCGAGGTACACCAACCTGACGTCCAAGAAGGATATGCTCGCGAGTTTGTGGCATAGGACCATCTGTAGCAGCAACTACTAAGATAGCACCGTCCATTTGCGCAGCACCCGTTACCATGTTCTTAACATAGTCGGCGTGACCTGGACAATCTACGTGTGCATAGTGACGGTTTGCGGTTTGGTATTCAACGTGTGATGTGTTGATAGTAATACCCCTTTCTTTTTCTTCAGGAGCATTATCAATTTGGTCAAAGCTTTTTGCTTCAGACAAACCTGCATCTGCCAAAACTTTTGTGATTGCAGCTGTTAACGTTGTTTTCCCGTGATCAACGTGTCCAATTGTACCGATATTAAGGTGTGGCTTGGACCGATCAAAAGTTTCTTTAGCCATAATAATGTGCGTTTATTCTTTTAAAATGAGCGCAAATATAATCTTTTCCTGTTTTAAAAGCACAATTAAACAAAAAAAATACAAAGAATTTTCATATCTTAGTTATTCCTAAAATCTGAATATATGAAATCCAAATCATTAAACCTGTTGAGTATCGTTGCGGCAATAGCCATGATTGCTGGAGGTATTTTAGTAATTTATAACGATGATTATCTTTTTACAGCTATCGGCATATACTTTATAGCAAAGGGGCTATTTGTGTTTACGCTAATGCAAAAAATGCAACAGAAATGTTGGTGCAAATAAAAGAGACTTGAGCCAATGAGCAGATTTGAACTGCCGACCTCTTCCTTACCAAGGAAACGCTCTACCCCTGAGCTACATCGGCGTTAGTGAAAAATAAGAGCGGGAGACCGGGTTTACCTCGACCTCGCTCGGCATAAACTTCTCAACCCATACTTGAGATCAAAAATTTAATCCTTAGAAAAATCACACCTTTCGGTGTAACAACTTTCCGCTTTGAGCGGGAGACCGGGTTCGAACCGGCGACATTCAGCTTGGAAGGCTGACGCTCTACCAACTGAGCTACTCCCGCGTTTATATTTTCAGTGTGGGGAGAGCAGGATTCGAACCTGCGAAGTTAAAAAACAACAGATTTACAGTCTGTCCTCGTTGGCCGCTTGAGTATCTCCCCTATTACAAAGATCGTTGTTCACCACAAAAGGATGAAAAATACAAGAGCCGATGGAGGGACTCGAACCCACGACCTGCTGATTACAAATCAGCTGCTCTAGCCAGCTGAGCTACATCGGCTTATACTCCCTTATTGGAAGCGGATGCAAATGTAACAATTAATTTATTTGGCTTCAAAAAAATTAAACCCCATTTTGATATGAACGCAATTGCTTTTCTTTATAGCGAATGAGCAAACGCTCAACAGCTTTAGATGCAGCATCAATAGCCTCTTCGAAAGTGTTACGTTCCTTCTTAATCATTAAAATATCTCCAGGTATTTTGACTTTTATCTCAACTTGCTTACCACGCGAACGTGCAGATTTTTCAAGTTTCATATATAGGTCTGTTGACGAAATCTTGTCGTAATAGTTTTGGTATTTATCAATACGTTTAGCGATAAATTTTTTAAGATTTGATTTTAATGAAAAGTTAATTGCTTGAATAGTGAGTCGCATATTTATAATGAGTTTTAACGTTAAAAATGGGTGAACTTGGCGCGAGGGTACTTACTTTTTTGCTCTAGGGTGTGCAGCGCGGTAGGCGTCTTGCACTTTTGGGAGCTGAACTTTGGTGTACTCTTGAGTTGCAGCCAAGTTTTCGTGGCCAAGAATTTCCTTGACTACGTTAATGTCGGCACCTGCATCTAGCATATGTGTCGCAAAACTGTGGCGCAAAACATGAGGTGAGGTGCGTATCTTAAAAGATACCTCGTTAAAGTACAATTTAATTAGACGATATACAAACGAAGGATAGGTTTTTTTCCCCTTATCTGTGACCAACAAAAAATCGTGTGTTTTGGCATTGTCGATTTCGTTTCGCTGCTCGCAATACGTTTTTAATGTTGCTATTAATGAGGGTAGCATTGGTACTAGTCTTTCTTTGTTGCGTTTACCCAAAATACGCAACTGCTGCTGCGCCCAATCAATATCAGAAACTCGCAAACCAATAAGCTCAGCTTGACGCATACCAGTACTGTAAAACAACTCAATGGCAGTGGCATCCCTTAGACCCGAAAACGTTGATTGGTCTATTTGTTGTATGGCATGATCTACTTCTGACTCACTAAAGGGAACAATAAATGATTTTTTGGCTTTTAGGGATTTATGCTGTGCAAGCGGGTGTTTGTCTATTGCCCCAATGGTGCGCAAATAATTGTAAAAAGAATTTAGCGTAACACACTTTCTGTTGATGCTGCGCATAGTCAACCCTTTTTTTGATAGGGCAACAATGTAGTCTCTAACCATAGCATAATGTACTTTGGTTAGGTTTTTAAGCTGATAGTTAGTAGTACAATGCAGCATAAAATCGTCCAAATCTTTGCGATAAGCACGAAGTGTATGTGCAGAATAGTTTTTTTCAGCCGTTAGATAACGAAGAAAAGCAGCGACATTGTCCATTTGGACAAGGTAAGAAATTAATTTTCTTCTTGGTCGCGGAGATGCTGGATATATGAAGCCTTTTGAACTTGAGCGCGTCTAGAAACGGAAGGTTTCGTGAACGTCTGGCGCTCACGTAACTGACGCATGGTTCCTGTTTTATCAAACTTACGTTTGAAACGCTTTAGCGCGCGATCAATATTTTCACCGTCTTTAATTGGAATTATTAACATGAACCGTACCTCCTTTCTTTAAAATTAGCATGCAAATATAACAGTAATTTTTAATAACCTACAAGGACTATTTTAAAATTTGCTTGGCAATCACCACTTTTTGGATTTCAGAAGTCCCCTCACCTATCGTGCATAACTTAGAATCGCGTAAATATTTCTCTACTGGAAATTCTTTGGAGTAACCATAACCTCCAAAAACTTGAACAGCTTCATTTGCCACGCGAACACAGGTTTCAGAAGCAAAAAGCTTGCACATAGCACTGATTTTTGTCATTCTATTGCCCATGTTTTTCTCATAACACGCTTTGTGCATCAATAATTCGGAAGCTTCTATATCTGTAGCCATTTGTGCCAACTTAAACGAAATCCCTTGGAAGGCGTTAATTGGTTTACCAAATTGCACACGCTCTGATGAATATTTTAAAGAAGCCTCGTATGCTCCACGGGCAATTCCCAACGAAAGTGCCGCAATAGAAATGCGCCCTCCATCTAATATTTTCATAGATTGAATGAAGCCATCTCCAACCTCTCCCAGTCTATTTTCATCTGGAATACGGCATTGATCAAAAACCAATTCAGCGGTTTCGGAAGCACGCATTCCCAATTTATTCTCTTTTTTTCCAGCGCTAAAACCTGGTGTTCCACGCTCTATGGCAAAAGCCGTCATACCATGACTATCGCCTTTTTCGCCAGTTCGCACCACCACAACAGCAATGTCGCCACTACTTCCGTGTGTAATAAAGTTTTTAGTGCCATTAATAATCCAGTCATCACCATCGCGAACAGCTGTTGAATTCATGCCACCAGCATCAGAGCCTGTGTTGTGCTCGGTAAGTCCCCATGCACCAATCCAATCACCCGAAGCTAATTTTGGTAACCAACGCTGCTTTTGATATTCAGTACCAAACTGCAAAATGTGGTTTGTACATAACGAGTTGTGCGCAGCAATCGATAGCCCCATGGAAGGGTCAACCTTTGAAATTTCTTCAATAATAGCGGTGTATTCAAAATAACCCAAACCTTCGCCTCCGTAGATTTTAGGTACAAGAACCCCCATAAAACCCATACTACCCGCATGATTTAAGACCTCTTTAGGAAAAAATTGGCGTTCGTCCCAGTCCATGACGTGGGGTGCGATGTACTGCTGTGCAAAATCGCGGGCAGAAGCAGCCACCAAATTATGGATTTCACCTAAGTCGAAACTAGGACCTGTTTGTAGTTCAGTTTTCATAGCTAATTAAAAGACAAATATAAGGATAATCTTGCTTTTTTAACCGAATCGAGTTGCTGAATGCCAGCCAAATCGTCCCACGAAGCAAGAGACTCCTTTTGCGTTCTAACTGCTACTATACTACTTGCCAAAGATGTGCTAACATAGTATTGCTGAGCTAATTGTGCAATGGTAAGATTGTTTATGTTTTGCTTTTTGATAATGGGTATTGAGTCAAGAATAAAATGTTCCCAAAGTCGTTTTTGTGTATCGGGGCTGAGCCCCCAAACATCTTTAAGTTGATCTTTAACTATAAATCCGCCTAACTTATTCCGTGTAGAAATAATACGACTGGCAAACACCTCGCCAACCCCATAGACCTGTTGCAAGTCGGCGGAGGTGGCTGCATTAAGTTCTTTTTTTATATGTTTTTGTTTTGGCTTTATTGTTTTAGACAAAAAGGGTTTGGGTAGCTTAAGGTAGGGACGTATGCGGGATAAATCTTCGTTCGAAAGTTTCGCCACCTGCTGTAAGGTTGTTTCTGAGGTAATGTATTTCCCCGTATCTCGGTATGCTCGAATTCGAAACACAGCCTCCATGGAAATGCCAAGTTGATAGGCCTTAAAATCGGAAATGTAGTTGGGATTAAAAGGGTAAATGGTATCCCTATCTGTGGTTTGTTTCGACGCAATAAGTGCATCTACTTGTTGCTGTACTATGGTGTCAAGAACCAGAAAGGTATATACTTTTTGAGTTTTTTTTGGAAGGAATGTGATTCCTAAGTGCAGCAGCAAAAACAAAAACAGTGTCCAAAAAACTCCTCTTCGCTGTGCTGTGGTTAGGTTAAGAAATGAGGGCGTTGCTTTCACGACATAGCTTACGTTTTTGCACGAATAGCAGAAAGATATCCTGTAAGTTCTTCTTTAACTCTTGGGAATAGGAAAAATAACCCAATCATATTTGGAAACACCAACGCCAATATCATCGCATCGGAAAACGTCCAAACTGCAGACATATCTCCTGCTGCGCCAATAACAATAAACGCCAAAAATAACAATTTATAAGTCAGGTCAGACCATTTGCTTTTTCCAAAAATATACATCCAAGATTGCAACCCATAATACGACCAAGAGATCATTGTTGAAATGGCAAACAATACCACGGCTATAGTTAAAAATGGTCCAGAAAAAGAAATGTATTTGGCAAATGCTGCAGCAGTAATTCCAGCTCCCTCCACAGCTTCACCATTTATAAAGACAACTCCATTCTCACCGCCATAAGCAAAAACCGAATTGTCTCCATTAAATATTATAATAACCAAAGCGGTCATGGTGCAAATTACCACCGTATCAATAAACGGTTCAAGCAGCGCAACCAACCCTTCGGAAGCAGCATATTTAGTTTTCACAGCAGAATGCGCAATAGATGCCGAACCTGCACCTGCCTCGTTGGAGAAAGCCGCACGTCTAAATCCTGTGATAAGCACACCTAAAAGCCCTCCAAGCCCCGCTTGTGGACTAAATGCTTGATAGAAAATTTGTCCAAAAGCATTATCCACATAGTTAAAATTTGTAATAATGATGTATAAACATGCGCCAATGTAAATCAGTGCCATAAAGGGTACCACTTTCTCTGTTACAGATGCAATACGCTTAATACCGCCAATAATAATAATTCCAACAAAAGACATCATGATGATACCAATTATAGTGCGGGCACTACCACCAGACATTCCAAAAGAATCTACAAGCTGCATGGCAGCCTGATTTGACTGCGCAGCGTTACCCCCACCAAACGATGCGCCCACACACAGAAGTGCAAACACAACTGCTAAAAACTTTCCGAATTTGGCAAATCCACGCTCCTTGAGTCCCTTAGTAAGATAATACATGGGACCGCCATAAACGGTTCCGTCTTCGCCAACATCACGGTATTTTACCCCAAGCGTACATTCTACAAATTTGGTTGACATGCCAATAAGACCACATAAAATCATCCAAAAAGTAGCTCCAGGACCTCCTATAGCAATAGCCAGAGCAACTCCCGCAATGTTTCCATTTCCTACCGTTCCCGAAACGGCAGTAGCCAAGGCTTGAAAATGACTTACTTCACCATCTTTACCCTCGGCTTTTATTGAATGATCTATATTGCCAGTGTCAATTTTTACAGCTGCTTTTTCATCAGCTTCGTGTTGGTCAATCTCATCGTATTTTCCACGAACAACTCTTACAGCCAATGGAAAGCATCGTAAATTAATAAACCCGAAATAAATAGTAAAAAACAACGCCCCTCCAACAAGTAGGAAAATTATGGTCGGAATTTCAGTGCCAGGGAAGTTATGTAACACTACAGCCCCCCACCAATCGGCGATAGGTGTAAAAGCTTCATTAATGCGTTCGTCAAGCCCCTTTACTGGGGTTTGAGCTGCAATTGGCAAACAGAAAAGCGTAAAAAAAAAGGTGGCTGAATATTTCATAAAAAATTTTGGATTATAAATCAAAAACAGATGAGCGTTTGGCAAATAAGAAATCTTTCATCCTGAGCCAAAAAGCAAGCACTAAATATAAAGCAAAACCAACACCTAACGAAAAAAAGCTTAAATAAATAAAAAAGATTCTGACATTTTTTGCTTTCATCCCAAGTCGTTCTGCAAGACGAGAACAGACCTCAAATCCTCTTTTTTCAAAAAAATAGCGTGTTTCGTGCAAAAAACTCATCACACAAATGTAATCAAAGATTTAAAAGTTTGTGTCCATAAGCGCATTTTAGGCAACGGCGCGGTGCACAATAAGTATTTTTTAACTGAATACACGCCTGGCTTTCAAGAGCATCTTCTACAGGACATCCCAACGCATTAAATTTTGAAACATATGCATTTTTTTCAGCAGGAAGTTGACGTACCCAATCCAAAACACGCTCTTTTCGTTTATCGCCTAAATAGTTGTAATAATGAAATAAAAAAGGAAAAACCGTATTCAGCAACAATAATTGCCTAAAGGACTTGGTCAGTCGGTTTGTGCGTTTTTTGGAAGGCGTATCAAAGTGATAATGTGTTTCCCAAAAAGACGAGGTTTTAGCATCTAGCACATCATACCATTCTTCTATGGTTTTCGCTTTTTGGACAAGCATCAATATTTTTGGTTTTTGATGAAGTAGCCAAGCCAATTGTGCCAAACGAATGGTAGGGAAATTGGTTGGACGCAACCTAAAAAACTTTGCGCTTTCGGATGGTAGAGTAAGGCTAAATTTATGTTTTAAGTACGCATAGGTTTTTTGCTGTTTCCGAAAATATTCGTTTTCTAAATGAACATCAAAAAGACCCGATTGCCCCATTAGAAGTGCTTCCAACACTTCTACTTTTTCGACATTTTTTAGGATTACTTTCCAAGGAATGGATAGTGCCGTTTGGGCAAACGCCATTCCGTTTTGCTTTAGACCAAAACCCTTTGCAAGCGCTACAAAAAATACGGTTTCCCAATTATTTTGGGTTAATGATAACCAGCTTTGAAATAAAGCGGTTTTTTCCATTAATCGCTCTACGTATAAATGTTCCCAAAAATGTTTCCTAACAAATTGAGGGAGCTTATGTAACTTATCAGCACAGAGTATCCATTTATTGTCTTGTGCTAACCATTTAATGTATTTGTTTACAAAGTTTTTGGGCGCATAGTCTGCCAGGCGCAACGTTGGCATGGGCTGTTGACTTGCATCAAAAACAGGCATGTCATCACTCCACACCACATGCAACACCACGTTGTCATAATTTTTGTCTTCTTGATGCCGATGCCTAAACCAATCGGAAGATTTTACATGAAGTTCAACATTGCCCACCCAAAGGGTTTCATTAATTTGTATGTGCGCGTTAAAAAAATCTGGTCCTGCGTGGGTGTTTTCCTGTCCAGGTTTAACAATAATAACCTTTTCTCCACTAGTCGTCTTTAATTGACCTTTGCGAAGTTTTTGTGTTTTCCATAAATAGGCAAGCAATTCCTCGCGCACCTAACATAAGCGGATTACTCCTTCAAATCGCCCTCCCAAGCAAGGACGCCACCTT
Organism: Flavobacteriaceae bacterium UBA7446; assembly: GCA_002478685.1. Classification (GTDB taxonomy): domain Bacteria; phylum Bacteroidota; class Bacteroidia; order Flavobacteriales; family Flavobacteriaceae; genus UBA7446. Next base: position 45,005 of record DLPY01000057.1, on the reverse strand, counting down.
CAAGGTTATACACACGTTCAAAGCCCATTTGCTCCATCAGCTGACAGGCTTGCCCACTTCTAGCACCTGAACGACAATACACAAAATAAGCCTTTGATTTGTCTAATTCCTGAATTGAAGAAACAAATGATGCACCACCTCTAATATCTAAATTCTTGGCTCCAGCAATGTAACCGCTTTCAAATTCTTCATCGGTACGTACATCAAGGATAACAGATTCTGGGGTTTTACTTTGAAGTTCTGCCCATTCGCTGGGCGCTAATTCGTTCATAGCAGTTCGTATTTGGGGCGAAAATACACAAGAAACAATTAGCACGCTAATTGCAATACATATATATTTTATCATAAATCAAATATAATTTAAAAAATCACACTACATTTATCATAACAATAATTGTTGTTACGATGATAAGTCGAGCTGTTACAGTGGTACTCATGCGGATCGGAAATTTGGGACATGACCAAATCCGAACTATGCTCCAGTCTTTTGGGCTGATGCTACAACAGTTTAATGTACTACATATTTTGCATGACAAAAACGGCAAGGCAGCTTTTTTAATGAGCATAACCGACGATATGATTCAACGCATGAGCAATACCTCGAGACTTGTAAGTAGACTTATTTATAAAGAGCTATTAAGAAGAGAAGTGTGTACATAAATCGACGCAAAGTGGATATTTTATTACTAAAAAAAATCTTGATTTACTTGACAAAATTGAGCATGTTTTGGTCTCAAAAGAAGAAAAAATCACTTCTTTTTTATCTTAACAGGAAATGGAACAGTTCTTGCGGCTGTTAGCAAAATTAGAACCAGAAAATAAATATTAAATACATACATATGAAAAAGAGAAATCTTATAGTCCTTGGGGCAACACTATTTTTAGCCTTCGGGTTATATGCACAGAAAACAGCTATTTCTAATGGCATTATCAACTGGAAAGGAACCGAAATAACAAAAGAGTTTCATAAGGGAACCATTGAAATTAGCTCTGGATCACTATCATTTGATGGAGACTCTCTTGTAGATGGGGCTTTTACTGTTGATATGAATAGCATTGTTTGTACAGATTTATCCGAAAAATATGCTGCTAAACTTGTTGGACATTTAAAATCAGATGCTTTTTTTGGTGTAGCAGAACATCCAGAAGCAAAACTCAAGTTCACTTCAGTAGTTCCAACTGAGGAAGGATATAAAGTTACTGGTGATTTTACAATACGAGGTATTACGCACCCTGAGAACTTTATCATAAAACTGGACGGGAACAAAGCAACAGCAGATTTGGAAATTGACCGCTCAAAATACAATGTGAAATTCCGATCTGGATCTTTCTTTAAAAACCTCGGAGACAAACTCATCAACGACGAATTCGAACTTAGCGTAAGCTTTACATACTAATTCCTTGTTTTTTAACTGTCGAATTGTATATTTGAGCAGATGAAAAAAATCACAAATAAATCGCTTTGGTGGAGCTCCTTTTAGGGGGTCGATAAGCGTTTTAGAATCATATAAAGGCTTGTCGTATTGACAAGCCTTTTTTTTATTTTTGAAGCATGAAGTTTGTACTCAAAACAGATACACGTGAGCTACTCACCGACACCATGACACCAGTGAATATGTACCTAAAAATTAGAGACGCATTTCCAGAAAGTGTGCTTTTGGAAAGCTCCGATTACGGTGCAAACGACAACAGCGTCGCATATTTGTGCTTTAATCCAATTGCCTCTTTTAAGATACATAACGGTCAGATAACGCAAACGTTTCCCGATGGCAAGGCGCAAAAAACATCATTAACAAAAGAAATCTCTGTAGTGGATGCGCTCGAAACATTTATATCACATTTTGAAACCAATCTACCCGAAACACGCTTTTTAAGCAATGGTTTGTTTGGTTACACCGCTTACGAAGCCGTGCAGTATTTTGAGGATATTTCATTTAAAAAAAAGGAAAACAACTCTGAAATACCCGAAATATATTATGCTCTGTATCAAAACATCGTTGCAGTTAATGTATTTAATAATCAAGCCAAATTATTTGCGCATTGCTACAAAAGTGAAAGTAACTTAGACGAAATAGAAAAACTGCTCAAAGCACCTGCGCGCGACTCGTTTGCATTCCGTAGAGATGGTACGTCTGTTTCCAACATGAATGACGAGGATTTTGTGGAATTGGTTAAAAAAGGCATTCATCATTGCATTCGAGGCGATGTTTTCCAAATTGTATTGTCCCGCCGTTTTAGACAGGCGTTCAAAGGAGACGATTTTAGCCTCTACCGCGTACTGCGATCTATCAATCCATCTCCCTATATTTTTTATTTTGATTTGGGAAACTTTAAGATTTTTGGTAGCTCACCCGAATCGCAATTGGTGGTGCAAGATGGCGTAGCAGAAATTCATCCAATTGCGGGAACATTTATACGAACAGGCAACGATACACAAGACGAAGCTAAAGCAAAAGAACTTGCGCAAGACCTGAAAGAAAATGCCGAACACATGATGCTGGTAGATTTGGCACGCAACGATTTGAGCCGTCATGGACATAATGTTTCGGTAGAAAAAGACCGTGAAGTACAGTTTTATTCGCACGTTATTCATTTAGTTTCTAAGGTTACGGGGCAGAAAAAAACAGATACTCCTACCATGCAAGTAGTTGCAGACACCTTCCCGGCAGGAACTTTAAGTGGAGCACCAAAACACCGTGCCATGCAACTTATTGATAGTTATGAGAATAGCGACCGCGCCTTCTATGGCGGTGCCATCGGTTTTATTGATTTTAAAGGAAATTACAACCACGCAATTATTATTCGATCTTTTTTAAGCAAGGATAATGTGCTGCACTATCAGGCAGGCGCGGGTGTGGTATCAAAATCAACGCCAGAAAGTGAACTACAAGAGGTATACAACAAATTACGAGCGTTAAATACTGCCATAGAAAAGACTGAAAAACAATTTTCATGAACATTTTAGTTATAGATAATTACGATTCGTTCACCTTTAATCTGGTGCATTATTTGGAAGAGCTTAATTGTGTCGTTACCGTAAAGCGCAACGACCAATTTGAACTAAACAAAGTTGCCGATTTTGACAAAATCGTACTTTCTCCCGGACCTGGAATTCCTGATGAGGCGGGGCTCTTAAAGTCCGTTATTGAAAAATACGCCAAAAGCATTCCCATGCTTGGCGTATGCTTGGGGCATCAAGCCATTGCCGAAGTTTTTGGAGGAACGCTAACAAATTTGTCTACTGTTTTTCATGGGGTTGCCAGTACCATGAGCGTACTGCAAGATGACCCCCTTTTTGCGGGACTTCCACAAAAATTTGACATTGGACGCTATCACTCGTGGGTGGTTGACAAACCTCTTCCAAAGGATTTCGTGCTTTTAGCAGAGGAAGAAAACGGACAAGTGATGGCGTTTAAGCATGAGAAATATCCGCTTTATGGTGTACAATTTCATCCCGAATCGGTATTAACGCCACTTGGGAAAGAATTGCTAAAAAATTGGGTTGCGCTATGAAAGAACTTTTAACTCGTCTTACCCAACACGAAAAACTCTCACGACAAGAGGCAAAACAGGCATTGCTTTTTATTGGTAGTGGCGCCGGTGATCCATATCAAATCACAACGTTTTTGAGTGTGTTTATGATGCGTAGCATTGCGGTTGAAGAATTAGCTGGCTTTCGAGATGCACTTTTAGCGCTTTGCGTTGCTGTTGATCTTTCGGCATATAATCCTATAGATTTGTGCGGAACAGGAGGTGATGGAAAAGACACTTTTAATATTTCCACCTTGTCATCTTTTGTTACTGCTGGCGCAGGTATTCATGTAGCAAAGCACGGCAATTATGGAGTTTCTTCTTCCTGTGGCTCCAGTAATGTAATGGAGCATTTGGGCATAAAATTTTCAAACGATGCAGATTTTTTAGAAAAATGCATTGACCAAGCGGGTATTTGTGTGTTGCATGCACCGCTTTTTCATCCCGCTATGAAGCACGTGGCGCCCATTCGACGTGCGTTGCAACTCAAAACCTTTTTCAATATGCTGGGACCATTGGTAAACCCGTGTTCACCAAAGCGACAAATCATTGGGGTTTTCAATTTGGTGTTGCTTCGTTTATATCATTTTTTATTTCAAGATTCAGACAAGCAGTTTTGCATTTTACATGGTTTAGATGGCTATGACGAAATTTCCCTTACCGGAGCTACCAAAGCTGTTTCCAAACAAGGCGAAATGCTTATTCGTCCTTCTGATTTTGGACTAAAACCACTATCACCCAAGTTGATTGGAGGAGGAAGTTCGGTTGAAGATGCAGCGGCTATTTTCACTGCTGTTCTTAACGACGAGGCTACTGCTGCGCAAAAGCAAGTGGTATGCGCCAATGCGGGAACTGCTATTGCCACCGCATTGAATATTTCTTTAGTAGAAGGCTACACCAAAGCACAAGAATCCATAGAATCTAAGAAAGCGTTAAACGCTTTCACCAAACTTTTAGCACTGAGCAAGGCATGAGTATTTTAGCACAAATCGTTGCCGACCAGCACAAAGAAATTACACTTAAAAAAGCTGTTGTTTCTGAAGCACAGCTTTACGCCATGCCACTATACAAAAGGGAAATCATTTCATTTTCTCATTCGATTAAAAACACCCCTTTGGGCATTGTGGCAGAGCACAAAAGGCGTTCGCCTTCAAAACCAGAGATAAAGTTGCAATCTAGAGTTTCAGCCGTAGCGCAAGGCTACGAAAACGCAGGCGTTGCTGCAGTCTCTGTGCTCACCAATAATCAATATTTTGGGGGGTCAGTAGAAGATTTACTGTTGGCGCGAAGCGCATGTCAACTGCCCTTATTGCGAAAAGAGTTTATTGTTGATGCATATCAAATTCATGAAGCAAAAGCCTATGGCGCAGATGCTATTTTGCTTATTACAGCATGTTTGAGTCCCAATGAGATAAATTCACTTGCCAAAACCGCAAAAGACATTGGACTGCAGGTATTGCTAGAGGTGCATAACAAAGCGGAGCTCGACCAATCACCTTTGGAATTTGTTGATGTGATTGGTGTAAATAACCGTAACCTTAAGGATTTTTCGGTGTCATTGGAAACAAGCCTCTCATTGGCAGAATATATCCCCACCGATAAAATTAAAATTTCGGAAAGTGGTATTTCTTCGCACAACACTATTGCCACGCTGCAAAAAGCAGGCTTTGACGGTTTTTTGATGGGCGAACATTTTATGCTGCATGAATCGCCAGGCAAGGCAGCACAACAGTTTATTCAAAACTTTACACCATGAAATGGAAAGTATGCGGCATGCGCGAACCCAACAATGTACTCGAAATAGCTGCATTGCGACCCGATTATATGGGGTTTATTTTGTGGGATGGCTCCGAACGCTATTGCCCCACACCACCCGAAGTGCCTGCTGGCATTACCAAAGTCGGAGTGTTTGTAGATGCGCATTTAGAAAAAATTGAACAGGCCATTACCGCGTTCAAGTTAGGCGCGGTGCAATTACACGGAAATGAATCACCTTCCCTTTGCCGTACATTGCAAGGCAAAACGCAAGTGATAAAAGCATTTGGCGTGGGTGTAGATTTTGATTTTGATACCCTAACAGATTACCTGCCCTGTTGTGATTTTTTTCTATTTGACACCAAAGGACCACTTCCAGGAGGTAACGGCACTACGTTTGACTGGACACTTTTAAACGAATATCCATTTAATTTACCCTTTTTTATCAGTGGCGGAATTGGGATGGCGGAAATTGCTAAAATTAACGACATTCGCAATTCAGACTTACCTGTTTATGCAATTGACGTAAACAGTTTATTTGAGACTGCTCCAGCTCTTAAGAATGCGAAGCAACTAAAAAATTTTAAAGAAAAATTAGCGCTATGAATACGTACCACGTAAACGAAAAAGGATACTACGGCGATTTTGGCGGAGCCTATATTCCAGAAATGCTCTATCCAAATGTAGAAGAACTGCGACAAAGATATTTGGAAATCACCGCACAGGATGATTTTAAAGCGGAGTTTGACCAATTGCTAAAAGACTATGTGGGTAGGCCTACGCCATTGTATTTTGCGTCGCGCTTATCTAAAAAGTATGATACCAAAATCTACCTAAAACGTGAAGATTTATGCCATACTGGAGCACATAAAATCAATAATACCATTGGTCAGATTTTGCTAGCAAAACGGTTGGGTAAAAACCGCATTATTGCAGAAACTGGTGCTGGACAGCACGGTGTAGCTACAGCTACTGTTTGTGCGCTTATGGGTATTCAGTGTGTTGTGTATATGGGGGAATTGGACATTAAACGTCAAGCGCCGAACGTAGCGCGAATGAAAATGTTAGGCGCAGAGGTGCGCCCAGCACAATCAGGAAGCAAAACCTTAAAAGATGCAACCAATGAAGCTATCCGCGATTGGATTAACAACCCCGTAGACACACATTACATCATTGGTTCGGTAGTGGGACCACATCCCTACCCCGATATGGTGGCGCGTTTTCAAGCGGTAATCAGCGAAGAATGCAAAGTGCAACTTTTGGAAGCCGAAGGACGTGACTACCCCGACCACGTGATTGCGTGTGTAGGTGGTGGAAGTAACGCAGCCGGAATTTATTACCACTATTTAGACGACCCACGTGTAAACATTATCGCTGTAGAAGCCGCAGGAAAAGGTATTGATTCAGGAGAAAGTGCGGCAACCTCCGCTTTGGGCAAAGAGGGTATTATTCACGGAAGCAAAACATTGTTGATTCAAACGCCCGATGGGCAAATCACAGAGCCTTACTCCATTTCTGCAGGGCTAGATTATCCTGGCGTTGGTCCCTTGCATGCACATTTGTATCGCAGTCAACGTGCGGAGTTTATTTCTATTCCAGACCAAGAAGCTATGGAATGGGGGCTTTCGCTTTCGCAAATGGAAGGTATTATTCCAGCAATTGAAACTGCACATGCTTTTGCGCTGCTAGATGAGCGCAAATTTAAAACCGACGACGTGCTACTACTTAACTGTTCGGGACGTGGCGACAAAGATCTCGATACCTATATCAATTATTTTAAACTTTAGATTACAAAAAGTTTGTAATTTCATGTTGAAATAAGTCACTGTCTAATTACTTTTTTGATTGTTGCGTTTGCCATTTTATGGTAGTTAAATTCTACAACAAACCCAGAGACAACAGCAAAGAAAGAAGCTGAAGTGGCTCCCCCTCCAGCCCCTTCAAAAGAAGAAGTATTACTCACCGAAATTCGGGATATGCTAAAGGAATAAGTCGTCTGTCGTTTTTTTGTTGCCTGTACCTTTTGAAAAGAGTATTTTTGATTTTTAAAATAAAGCCAACTTTATTTTCATGAATCGTATTCAGTTAGCACTTGCACAAGACCACAAACTGCTATCTATTTATTTTACCGCTGGGTTTCCAAACCTAAACGACACGGTTTCGATTTTAAAGCAGTTAGAGGAAGCTGGTGTGGACATTATTGAATTGGGGTTGCCTTTTTCAGATCCATTGGCAGATGGCCCAACTATACAAGAAAGCTCCACGCAAGCCCTGCGAAACGGGATGACAACCGATAAGCTCTTCGAACAGCTCAAAGATGTGCGTAAACACGTAAGCGTACCTCTTATTGTCATGGGATATTTTAACCCAATGATGCAATATGGTGTGGAACGCTTTTGTCAAAAATGTCAAAAGGTTGGTATTGACGGACTAATCATACCAGACCTTCCCGTTGATGTATATCACGAAAACTACCAAGAATTATTTCAACAATACGGACTACTCAATATGTTTTTGATTACCCCACAAACCAACGATGAGCGTATTCGCTACATTGACAATGTCTCTGAAGGCTTTATTTATATGGTTAGTAGTGCCGCAACCACAGGTGCTCAAAACAGTTTTGGCGATGTACAAACTGAATATTTTAAGCGCATCGGTGCTATGAACCTCAATGCTAAGCTTTTGGTTGGGTTTGGCATTAGCAATGCCGTAACGTATCAAGTAGCTACAGTGCACACCAAAGGTGCTATTATCGGATCGGCATTTATCAAGCACCTTGAGGCTAATGGTGCTGATAGTGTGTATGATTTTGTAGCTCAAATACGTTAATCACTTACATCAACTCAATTACAATATTACTTTTTATCCTATTGAGTCATTTCATTTATAAATTTTCATACATTTTAAAAGACTCCCGAATCTAACTTTTATCAAACCAATACAGGTTTGGACATAAACCAAATCATTTTGGTAAAATGAGATAAAAAACACGTCGTGGGAAAATCGCAAAAAAATCGTTTGGGCTTAGAAAAACAAAACTCAAAAACAAACTAAGCGCTAGCGCACAAAAACCGGCTGAGTAGCATCAGCGGTTTCCGCTTCGCTAAAGTAATAGCCATCGGCAGTAAATCCCAAAACGTCATCTATGGATTTGGCGTTTGTTTCTATTAAGTAACGTGCCATAAGTCCACGTGCTTTTTTGGCAAAAAACGAAATAATTTTGAGTTTTCCATTTTTAAAATCCTTAAATACAGGATGGATTACAGGTCTGTCAAGTGTCTTAAAATCAATGGCATAAGCGTATTCCTTACTTGCTAAATTTACTACTAGTTCGGCGGGCGCTAATTCCTCTTTAAGATGTGCAGTTAGCTTTTCTTTCCAAAATACATAAAGCGACTTTTGTCCTTCAACGCCAAAAGAAGTACCCATTTCTAATCGATAGGGCTGCATCAAGTCCAACGGCTTTAAAATGCCGTAAAGCCCAGACAAAATACGCAGATTTTCTTGTGCAACTTCTAATGCATTTTCGCTTATTGAATACGCATCCAACCCCGAATATACATCGCCGTTAAATGCAAACAAAGCAGGGCGTGCATTATTGGGTGAAAAGGGTGTAGTAAAATGTTGATTTCGCTCCCAATTTAAGGTTGCTAATTTTTCGGAAATATGCATTAGTTTTTGCAACTCGTCTGGTGATTTCGTTTTTAAAGACGCATTGAGCTTTGCTGCCTCTTTTAGAAAGGCTGGCTGGCTGTGGACGTCTGTTGGAAGTTCACTTTTATAATCTAGCGATTTGGCGGGTGAAACCAGAATTTTCATGTTTAAAATTTTAGTTAAAAATACGATTCTTGTGGGCATAGGCAACCCAAGACCTTAAAACTATGCAAGTAGTACTGTCAGGAATTCCCCAATTGCTGATGCTGTGCGTAATTACGCCATTTAGTAAGTACTCCCTCAAAATCTTTGGGAAGTGGGCAGCTAAAAGCCATTTTCTCACCACTTTCTGGATGCGTAAACCCCAACGTTTGCGCATGTAGTGCTTGTCTTGGAATTTGCTTCAAACAATTGTCTACAAACTGCTTGTATTTTGTAAACGAAGTGCCTTTTAGGATTTTATCGCCACCATACCGCGCATCATTAAACAATGTATGCCCAATATGCTTCATGTGTGCCCGAATTTGGTGTGTTCTACCTGTTTCTAATACACAACGCACCAATGTCACATAACCAAATCGCTCTACCACTTCATAATGCGTAACGGCATGTTTGCCTTGATCCAAATCTGGAAAAACAGTCATTAGTAGCCTGTTTTTTGGGTCGCGACCCAAATACCCATCTACAGTTCCTTTTGCATCAGTCACATCTCCCCAAACCAATGCCAAATATTGGCGATCAGAAGATTTGTCGTGGAACTGTTGCGCCAAATCCGCCATTGCATTTTCAGTTTTGGCAACCACTAACAACCCTGAAGTATCTTTATCTATTCGATGCACAAGACCTGGGCGATCGTTGCTGTTTTTGGGAAGTTGTGTAAAGTGATGGAGTAACCCGTTGATAAGCGTTCCTGAATAATTTCCATGTCCAGGATGCACCACAAGTCCAGCAGGCTTGTTGACTACTAAAAGCGCATCATCTTCATACACAATGTCAAGTGTCATATCTTCGGGTACTAGCAAATTTTCGTACGGCGGATACGCCAACAGCACACGAACCATATCACCTCCTTTTACTCGGTAATTCGATTTTACGACCTTATTATTTACTACTATGGATCCTGCTGTAGCCGCTTGTTGAATTTTGTTTCGTGTGGCATTTTCAATGCGATTCATCAAAAACTTATCTACACGCAAAGGTTCTTGTCCCGCATCAGCGGTAAAGGCATAATGCTCATGAAGATCATCAAAAACTGGTTCTTGTTCCATTCTTATTCTTCTGGTGTAACTCCATTACCTAAAACCAAATCTAATCTTGAAGTTTTTGGTAGTTTTTCACCTGGGGCAATGGGAGCATTTTCAAAACGAAGTTGTAAAACCATATCTTTTCCAATGTTATCTGTGTAAGATATTTCGCCAATTTCTAACCCAACCGCGCGGAGTGTGGATTCAGCTGAACGCCGTGTAATCTGAATGACTTCAGGAATGCGTACCTCATTGTAATTTGCAGGATTAAGTGTAAGATAAATTTTTCGATGCTTCTTTACGAGTTCCCCTGCAAGAGGAGATTGTTCAATTATAGCAAACGGGTTATAGGCGGGATTAAATCTTGCTGAATCAATTACTTCAAAATTCAACTTCTGATCATTTAAAAGAAGTTCCACTTCGGCAATAGATTTTGCATGTAGATCAGGAACTTCAATAAAATTGCCTTGACGAGTGTGCCAATGCAACCCATAAAAAACAAAAACGAGTAGTGTTGCCAACGAAATTAGTAAGAGAAATATTTGCCAAAAAAAACTGCGACTGAACAAAAAACGAAAGAAGTGAAGCATATCGACTCTTAATGAACCCCAAAAATAATGATATTTGCACTATGAAAAAACGCATAGCTGTAGTAATGGGCGGAACAACGTCAGAACACAACATTTCATTGAAAAGTGGCGCAGTAGTTCTCAAGCATTTGCCTAAAGACATATTTGACGCTACGGCAGTTATTGTTTCTAAATCAGGTTGGTTTGCGCAACACCACGCACAAGATATTCCGATTGACCAAAACACATTCTCCTATAGTTTTGAAGGTGAGAGCCATTCATTTGATGCCGTTTTTAATGCAGTTCATGGCGCTCCCGGCGAAAATGGCGAATTACAAACCCTACTTGAGAATGTCAATATTCCATATACAGGATGCTCTGCAAAAGTAGCACGACTTACCTATAATAAATATGATACGCTGGAGTTTCTTGCGCCACACGGTATTTATATGGCTAAACACCAACTTTTGCACGAAGAGGATGATTGGGATGTAAGCAAATTGATTGGAAAAATAGGTTTGCCTTGTTTTGTGAAGGCAAACAAAGCTGGAAGCAGCTACGGCGTAGTGAAGGTGCATAAAGTCGCTGATATGGAAGCTGCCATTAAGACCGCATTAAAGGAAGACAATCAGGTGTTAATTGAAAGTTTTTTGGATGGAACTGAGGCTTCAATTGCTGTAGTCGAATATCAAAATAAAATTGTAGTACTGACCCCAACAGAAATTATTGCCAACGGCGATTTCTTTGACTACGAAGCAAAATACGAAGGCAATTCACAAGAAATTACCCCTGCTCGACTATCTGAAGTGCAACTACAAAATATAAACGTAGCCGCAAAAAAAGTATTTACTGCTTTGGGAGCAAAAGGGCTTAGCCGAAGTGATTTTATTTTCCAGGGTGACATTCCTTACTTTTTGGAATTGAATAGCGTACCTGGTCTCACTGAAGAAAGTTTACTTCCGCAACAGGCGCGCCATGGGGGCATTGCACTTAGCGACTTATTCACGGACATGCTACACAACTGTCTAAAAAACAATACCTTTAAATGATGAAACGTGCGTTATTCCCTGGGTCATTTGACCCATTTACTATTGGTCACTTAGACATTGTGGAACGAGGCGTCAAAATTTTTGATGAAATCGTTGTGGGAATTGGAATAAATAGCGAAAAAAAATATATGTTTTCGCTAGAAAAACGCTTGGCGTTTATTGAAACGTGTCTTAAACACGAATCGCGAGTCCGTGTTGCAACTTACAAAGGGCTAACTGTTGATTTTTGTAGAGAAATAGAGGCAGATTTTATTTTGCGTGGCGTTCGTAATAATGGCGATTTTGAGTTTGAAAAGGCAATTGCCAGAACGAACAGACATATGTCGGAAATTGAAACGGTTTTCTTACTAACTTCGGCAGAAACATCCTATATCAGCAGTAGCATTGTGAGGGAAATCATTCGCAACAATGGTGATTACAGTACCTTTATTCCTCCTCAAATAAATATTTAAATAAGTTTGCTTTTGCAAACAAATGGGCAATATTTGGGTAGGTTTTTTCCAATGCTTTTAATGTCTTTTTCTTTCCCTTCCAAACCGCTTTGGTAATTTCTTCTTTGGTTTGAGGCACTAACTTGCCATCGTATTTTGTGGTCATATAAAACCAATGCGACTCTTTCAATTGATAGCGGTTGTTGCGTTTAAAAATATGGTAGGTAACGCCAACCAAATTACCAACTTTGATTTTTTTTACTCCTGTTTCTTCTTTTACTTCACGCTTAGCACATTCTTGAAGAGTTTCGTCTTTTTCAACTTTTCCCTTTGGCAAATCCCATTTTTTTTTTCGGTAAATAAATAGCAATTTATGCTCTTCATTTTGGACAACACCTCCAGCAGCAGCAGCAACAGGCAACTTTTTCTTGAACAATGGCAACAATTTTTTTGGATTATTATGCGTCAAATAAATAGTTTCTACTTTGGTTGTTCTAAGAATACGGATGATTTTTTTTAATGGTGTTTCCTGAAGCGGAAGCGCTTTTACTTTGGGCTTTTTGGGCGCACTTACAGCAAGGACAATCTCCTTCTTATTGACAAAAACTTTATACATTTGCATTATATGTCTATGGAATCCTCTACTGCTCAGCAAGTAGCCAAATACCTCTTACAAATTAAAGCAATAAAGCTTAAACCTGAAAGCCCATTTACATGGGCAAGCGGATGGCTATCGCCCATTTATTGCGACAACAGGATAACGCTTTCTTACCCTAAGATTAGAAGGATTTTGCGCAACGCCATGGCACAAGAAATCAAAATCCGTTATCCAGAAGTGAAAGCCATTGCAGGTGTTGCGACAGGGGCAATTGGTATTGGAATGCTGGTTGCGGAAGTGTTGGGTCTGCCTTTTATGTATGTACGTCCTGTACCTAAAAAACACGGTCGACAAAATCAAATTGAAGGACATTTTGACCCTATAGCTCCAACAGTTTTAGTGGAAGATTTAATTAGTACTGGTAAAAGTAGCCTTCAAGCAGTTGAGGCATTGCGTAAGGAAAACATTAAAGTATTGGGTATGGTTGCCTTATTTAGTTATGAATTTGATGTGGCTGCACAAAACATGCGTGAGGCAAATATTGAGCTGACAACCTTGTCGGGTTACAACGTGCTTATTGACACCGCAATTGCAACAAACTATATCGCGTCAGAGCAAGAAGAAGTATTAAAAAAATGGCGCGAAGCACCAGAGCTTTGGACACCAAAATCATAAATCCATGACCATAGAAAGTAGTATTGCGATAGCAGAAAGCCCGATAGAAGAAGTGTTTGAAAAGCTCACAAAAGCAAGCACTTACGAACGCCTGATGCCAAAAGAAGCTAGCTTTAGAATTTCGGATGAGTCCAATTTTAGTTTTAAGCTTGGCAGCATGCCGGTAATTCCACTTAAAATGGAAAGGCTAACACCGCATAGTCAAATTATATTGGCAGCCGATGGTGGAAATGTACCTTTTGAACTAAAAGCAAATTTGAGTAAGGCAGAAGAAAAAACTCAGGTTCAATTGGTTTTTGAGGGCGACATCAATCCTATGATGCAAATGATGGTAAAAAAACCATTGACCCAATTTTTAGAAGCGCTTATTAGCAATGTGCAAAAGCTGTAAAAATCAGCTTTTTTTCTTCAAACATTTCGGTAGAATTATCATCGTGTTTAACGACTAATTTTCCGTCATTGGCTACTCCTACAATAGTAGCTGAAAACAATGTTCTATCCGTTCTTTCAAAGTTGCATAATTCATTCAATCCATAAAGCGCATCCAAATAGCGTGAGTTATCTGTAGTGCTTGCACGAACGGTGCGCTCAATGTTTTTAGCCAAATCTTCAAACAACGGCTCAATAGCAAACTCTTCTCCTGTGATTGCATACATTGAGGATGCATACGGTAACTCGAAGAAATTAAGTTGATTTACATTAATCCCACAACCAATGACAACACCTGTTAACTTTTTTCCACGTAAAATAGGCTCAACCAAAACACCGCCAATTTTTTTGCTTGCTGACAAAATGTCGTTTGGCCATTTGATTTGGAGTTTAGGAATGTGTTGTGCTGTCAGCGTGTCTAAAATTGCCAAACAAACACGTTTGTTTATTTCAAAAACGGTCTTGTTATGGTGTAAAATATCTCCCAAATATATCGAGCACAACAGGTTAAGGTTATTTTCTGAATGCCATTTGGTACCCATACGCCCCTTTCCGTGGGTTTGGTGGTCTGCTCTTACGGCAATAGCATCGTGTGCCTTAGTTTGCTGCACCCATTGTTTTAAAAATGCATTGGTGGAGTCAATGGCACTAAGTTTGATAAATAGCATAAACAAAGTTACGTGTTTTTTAAAGTAGTTACATAAATATCGACTACATTTACAAATACATTATTTGGATGACTAATAAAACCAATACAGACATACTTCTTGCTCATATTATCGAAGGGATTGAGGAAGTTAAAGGCGATGACATAAATATTTTAGATTTGCGTGAAATTGAAAACAATGTATGTAAGTATTTTGTTGTTTGTTCTGGGAATTCAAATACGCAAGTACGTGCCATATCAAGCTCGGTTCAAAAAGTGGTAAGCAAATCCCTTCAAGAAAAACCTTGGCATGTTGAAGGTCAAGAAACCAGTGAATGGGTATTAATGGATTTTGTAGATATTGTTGTTCATATTTTTCAGAAACAAACACGTTCGCATTACGACATTGAATCACTTTGGGGCGATGCCAAACAAACCCTAGTGGAATCTAATTACTAGTTATGGCTAAAAACGAAAAAACACCACCAAAAAAACCCGCGTTAAATCCCTATTGGCTCTACGGCTCCATAGTTATATTCTTTTTGGGCATGTCGTTCTTTCGCGGCGGAAATGGATTAAGTGAAGACCAAAAAATTAACATTTCTACTTTTGAGCGTTTTTTAAATGACGGAGAAGTTAGCCGTGTGGTGGTGGTGAATAAAAACACCGCTCAAGTAACACTCACTGAAAAAGCATTGCAAGAAACCAAACACAAAAACGCAAAAAACTCCGATATATTAGGGCGCAGTAATGATTCAGGTCCGCATTACCAGTTTGAGGTTGGTAACTTAGAGTTGTTCCAGAAGAAATTAGAAGCCGCCGAAGCAAATGGTGTAGATTTCAGTTACGAGTTTAAAACCGTAGAAAATCGTTGGCTTGATGTCCTTATTGGTTTTTTACCTTTGATTTTAATTATTGCCATCTGGTTGTTTATCATGCGCCGTATGTCTGGCGGTGGCGGTGGTGGCGGTGGTGCACAAATATTCAATATCGGTAAATCGAAAGCAAAATTATTTGATGAAAAAACGGATATTAAAGTAACATTCAAAGACGTTGCCGGGCTTGAAGGTGCCAAAGAAGAAGTGCAAGAAATTGTAGATTTTCTCAAAAACCCAACAAAATATACTGTGCTAGGTGGTAAAATTCCAAAAGGAGCTTTATTAGTAGGACCTCCAGGAACTGGAAAAACACTTTTAGCAAAAGCCGTTGCCGGAGAAGCAAAAGTGCCATTTTTCTCCCTTTCAGGTTCAGATTTTGTAGAAATGTTTGTAGGTGTAGGTGCATCTCGAGTGCGTGACCTTTTTAAGCAGGCCAAAGACAAATCACCGGCGATTATTTTTATTGATGAGATTGACGCCATAGGTCGCGCACGCGGTAAAAATAACATCACAGGTTCTAATGATGAGCGTGAAAACACACTTAATCAATTGCTTACAGAAATGGATGGTTTTGGCACAAATACCAATGTAATTGTCATTGCAGCTACGAACCGCGCCGATGTATTAGACAAAGCGCTTATGCGTGCTGGGCGTTTTGACCGTCAAATCTATGTGGACTTACCCGACTTACGCGAGCGTAAAGAAATTTTTAAAGTACACTTAAAGCCATTAAGATCTGACCCAAAATTAGATGTAGATTTTCTTGCAAAGCAAACACCAGGATTCTCGGGAGCAGATATTGCCAATGTGTGTAATGAATCTGCACTCATTGCCGCTAGAAAGAACAAGAAAAAAGTAGGGCGTCAAGACTTTTTGGATGCGGTAGATAGAATTGTGGGCGGGTTGGAAAAAAAGAGTAAAATCATCACCCCAGAAGAAAAGAAAACCATTGCTTTCCACGAGGCGGGACACGCGACCGTGAGCTGGATGTTGGAACATGCAGCACCGCTTGTTAAGGTTACAATCGTACCTCGAGGGCAATCATTAGGAGCAGCATGGTATTTGCCGGAAGAACGTCAAATTGTGCGCACCGAGCAGATGCTTGATGAAATGTGTGCCACATTGGGTGGACGTGCTGCAGAGGATATCATCTTTAACAAAATTTCTACTGGAGCACTCAGCGATTTGGTAAAAGTTACGCAACAGGCCAGAGCCATGGTGACCATTTACGGTCTAAATAACAAAATTGGAAACATCACTTATTACAACGCAAATGAAGGCGAATATGGATTTACAAAACCGTATTCTGAGGAAACGGCAAAACTCATCGATACTGAAATTTCTGCTATTGTTGAGCACGAGTATAAACGTGCTATTCAGCTTTTGAAAAGGCACAAGGACAAACTCACCGAACTTGCTGAGCATTTGTTAGTAAAAGAAGTGATTTTCAAAGACGATTTAGAGCGAATTTTTGGTAAGCGCCCATTTGAAAAACCTGAAGAAGTGGCGCCACCAAAACAAAAAGCAGCACCAAAAAAACGTACAACAACAAAAGCCAAAACAACTAAAGCTGAAACGCCAAAAGACTAGAAATAGCTACGATTTGTTACCTTTGTGTAACAAGGTTATTTTGTGAGTAAGTTCTGGTCGACATTATTTGGAAAAAAGGCAGCCCCTAAACAATCGGATGCTGAAGAGCGTGGACCACACATGCCCGCCAAGGAAGTGCCTATTGAGCAAAGATTTGCTGAAAAGTTTACCAAGTTAGGAGGAAAGTTCGTGTATTGCGAACAACTTGAGGATGCCAAAACTACTTTTACCGATATTGTTAAAGAATATCCAACCGAAGTACGTGAACTTTTATGCTGAAGCCCAGCTGTTGCAGAAAAGCTAGATGTTGGAATAAGGCTAACCAAAACAAATCTAAATGCCAAAATCATGCTGTGCAACTGCGAATCACTTGTTGCCTACGACGGAAGCGTTGTGGTCTGTGAGCATCAACTAGGCGCTAACAAACTCGCTGATTTACCTGAAACTATTATTATTTTGGCGGGAACACGACAGTTCGCTAAAACAGTTTCAGATGCATTAAAAAACATCAGGCATCGCTATGCAGAAAGCATTCCCTTAAATATTACCTCAATCAAACAATTTAAATCCGAAATACTTAACGATGACAACTATATGAACTACGGAAATGGTGTAAAAGAAGTATACCTATTATTGCTTGAGGACTTTTCATGACACTTTTTGTCCGCTCTATCACATCGTTATGCTACGCTGCACTTTTATTGGGAAGCCTCTATCTTGACGCGACATTTTTCACGTTGGTTGTGCTTACTATGGCAAGTTTATCGCTTTTGGAAATACAGCGTATAACCAATAAAAAATCACTAATCGTCTTCCTCACATTTCCTGCTTTTTTGCTGTTTTCACATTTTGTTGAGTACGCATTCCTAACACTGCTACTTTTAGGGACTATTGGGGTTCAGCTTATGGCCAATTTTTACTGGAGAAAACGAAAAATTTCTTTTACAAAAACATTTGTGACTGTTTTGGGGATTTTTGGCGTAAGTGTTCCACTTGTTCTATTAGTGCTACTAGGCAGGCAAAATCCTGACTTTGTTGCCTTCTTTTTTGGTATCATTTGGCTTAATGATACCGGTGCTTATTTGGTTGGTTCATCAATGGGGAAACATTTATTAGCTAGCGCTATATCTCCAAACAAAACTATTGAGGGAAGCATCGGAGGTGTTGTTATCTCTACAACCATTATGTTGTATATGGGGACCTATTTTGAAATTTTGGATGCTAAAACTATGTTTGCCGCAATCATAATTACTGCTATTGGTGGCGGATTTGGCGACTTGGTGCAATCAAAAATAAAGCGTCAGTGCGGTATAAAAGATAGTGGTAGAATTTTACCAGGACATGGTGGTATGTACGACCGATTGGACAGTTCATTACTTGCTATTCCGCTATATATTTTAATATTATTTGTTTTTGGATATGTTTCATAAAGAAGGGTTTACCATCATTATAGCAAGTTTTGTGCTTACAGCAATAGTTGGGCTACTTTTTGAGCAGTTTATAGCCCTAAAGTGGTTACGCCTTTTGCTACAAATAGGCTTGTTTATTTTTTTAGCATTGATATTGCAGTTTTTTAGAAATCCAAGTCGTCCGCCACTTGCCTTATCCGAAGCCGTGGTTGCCCCCGTTGACGGAAAAGTGGTCATCATTGAAGAGATAGAAGAACCCGAATATTTCAAAGGAAAGCGACTGCAGGTTTCCATTTTTATGTCGCCACTTAATGTGCATGTTACGCGTTACCCTGTGTCTGGTAAAATAGTATTCAGCAAATATCATCATGGAAAATATTTGGTGGCATGGCATCCAAAATCGTCTACGCTAAACGAACGAACAACTATTGTGGTCAACAACCCCACTTTTGGAGATGTGTTGTACCGGCAAATTGCGGGTGCGGTAGCACGTCGGATTATAAATTACGCTAAAGTAGATGACTATGCCGTTCAAGGTACAGATGCTGGATTTATCAAATTTGGCTCTCGCGTTGATGTATTTCTGCCACCAAATACTCCCATAGATGTGGAAATTGGTCAGAAAGTAAAAGGCGGTATTACGCTAATTTCGGGCCAAGCAAACTAAAGGGATGTTAGCCTCGATTTAAGTGCTGCTATTTTTTCTTGTGCATCGGCTGCTTTTTTACGTTCCATTGCAACTACTTGTTCAGGTGCATTTGCTACAAAACGTTTGTTAGAAAGTTTTTTTTCCACCGATTTTAAAAAGCCCTCTTGATAGGCAAGTTCTACTTGCATTTTGTTACGCTCTTCCTCCAGATTTGATACTGCAACAGGAACAAAATATTCATTTGCATTTACCCGAAATGAAAGCGCATGCTCAGGGGTAATAGTAGTTTGTTCCCAAGTGGAAACATTTACCAACTTTTGCACAATTGGTCGTAAGGAGATTTCGTCTTTTACTGTTTCCATCAAGTGCAACGGTTCTTTAAAAGCTATATTTTGATTTTTGCGAATGGTACGCAACTTAGAAATGAGTTCGGAGGTGTGATCAAATCGTCGTATCAAGTTGTGGTCTACAGTTTGTTGTGTTGGCCAAGACGACACAATTAACGCCTCATCTTTAGAACGTGTTTTAATGGCGTGCCATAACTCCTCTGATAAAAAGGGCATAAAGGGATGTAACAAACGTAAGTTATCTTCAAAAAGTTTACAAACTTTTTGGTAGGTTTCCGCATCGATTCCTTCCCCATATGCGGGTTTTACAATCTCCAATAGCCAAGAACAAAAATCGTCCCAAACAAGTTTATACGTAGCCATTAACGCATCTGAAATGCGATATTTACTAAAATAATCATCAATGGTAGCAAGGGTTTGGTGAAATTTTGATGTGTACCAATCCAATCCAACAGCTGCTGTTTTGCAGGGCGAAAGATATTTATCAAATGTCCAGCTTTGAACCAATCGGAAAGCGTTCCAGATTTTGTTGGCAAAATTCTTACCCTGTTGACACAAATTTTCATCAAACAACAAATCGTTTCCTGCTGCTGCACTTAGTAGCAATCCCACGCGTACGCCGTCTGCGCCGAAGGTATCCATTAGCTTAATCGCATCAGGTGAATTTCCAAGTTGCTTGGACATTTTTCGCCCTTGACTGTCGCGTACAAGACCTGTGAGATATACATGCGAAAAAGGCTTTTCGTTACGCAGCGCATAACCCGACATAATCATTCGTGCTACCCAAAAAAATAAAATATCAGGACCTGTTACCAATTCTTGCGAGGGATAGTAGTAGGAAACATCCTTATTTTCGGGCTCCAGTACGCCATTAAACACCGAAATAGGCCATAACCACGAAGAAAACCACGTATCAAGCACGTCCTCATCTTGTGTTAAATCGTTTAAAGTAAGTACATCATTTCCGGAAGCAATTTTGGCCTTTTCAAGTGCTTTTTCTTTGGTCTTTGCCACAACCAAATTTTCGTTATTGGTGCCGTAATAATATGCGGGAATTTGATGTCCCCACCATAACTGTCGCGAGATATTCCAGTCCCGAATATTATTCATCCAGTGGCGGTAGGTGTTGATAAACTTTTTTGGCACTAACTGTACATCACCATTTTCCACAGCGTCAATAGCTGATTTTGCTAGTGTTTCCATTTGCAAAAACCACTGATCAGAAAGGCGGGGTTCTACCACAGCTTTGGTACGTTCAGAAGTTCCCACTTTATGCGTGTGGGGTGTAACTTTGATCAAACTTCCATTGGCTTCTAATTCTTTCACAACTGCTTTACGAACGGCAAATCGGTCTTGCCCTTTGAAGTGAAGCCCCTGATGGTTGAGCGTTCCATTGGAATTGAAAATATCAATAAATTCAAGTTTATGCTTATCGCCTAACATCTTGTCGTTTTCATCGTGGGCAGGCGTAACTTTTAAGCAGCCCGTTCCCAACTCCAGACTGACATATTCATCTTTGATTATTGGTACTGCCCTATTTACAAGAGGCACAATGGCTTTTTTGCCATGCAAAGAAGTGTACCGCTCGTCTTCGGGATGAATGGCAACAGCCGTATCGCCGAAAAGGGTTTCGGGTCTAGTAGTGGCTATTACAACTTTTTGATCACTACCCTCAATAGCATAAGCAATATGGTATAATTTTCCTTGTTTTTCTTCGTAAATAACCTCTTCATCAGAAAGTGTGGTTTGTGCTTCAGGATCCCAATGCACCATACGATAGCCACGATAAATCAGCCCTTTTTCGTACAAGTCAACAAAAACTTGTACTACCGATGCTGACATGTCATCATCTAGTGTAAATTTGGTGCGTTCCCAATCGCAAGAACAACCTAATTTTTTTAATTGTTCTAAAATGATACCACCGTGCTCGTGCGTCCAATCCCAAGCATGCTTCAAAAAAGCTTCACGGCCAATATCGGCTTTATCAATTCCTTGGTTTTTAAGTTTATTAACCACTTTTGCCTCCGTAGCAATAGATGCATGATCGGTTCCAGGAACCCAACACGCATTGTAGCCTAGCATACGTGCCCTTCGAATAAGAACATCTTGCAATGTATTGTTCATCAAATGTCCCATATGCAATACGCCCGTTACATTTGGCGGAGGAATAACGATAGTATAAGGTTTGCGCGCATCGGGTGTAGAATAAAAGTACTCGTTATGTGTCCAGTAATCATACCATTTCTGTTCTATGGCTGATGGTGTAAACTTAGAAGGGATGGACATAAGTGTTGCGTTAATAATCGCAAATGTAGGCATCGAAAGGTGAAATTAAAAGACCTAATTTTGCACAATGCGCTAGAATGTGTATTTTAGTTGGACCAAATTTCATGTCATGAGAAATGCTTTTTTATCTGTCATATTTATTTGCTTGGGGTATGTAGCTATTGCGCAACAAACAGCAACAATCACTTTTGATAGCTTAACGATCGACTATGGCACAATAACCAAAGGAGACGATGGAGTTCGTCAGTTTAAATTCACCAATACAGGAACGGTTGATTTAGAAATTACGCAAGTACGTTCATCTTGTGGGTGTACTGTTCCCAAAAAACCTTCTGGTCCCATTGCGCCTGGCGCATCTGATGTGATTGAAGTCAAATACGACACCAATCGCGTTGGTCCAATTCGAAAAACCATAACAGTAGCTTCAAACGCATCAAATGGAATGGTTGCGCTTAAAATTAAAGGGCAAGTACAAGAGCCCACAGAATAAATCCTAAGCAAACACGCTCATTTTTCGCATCTTTGCAGGCAAATTATACATAAATGCCTAATGTTTCGCGTAAAGGAGCCAATCTACCCACTTCGCCTATTCGTAAGCTAGCGCAGGAAGCTACCTTGGCTAAAGAGCGAGGTGTGGAAGTTTATCACCTTAATATCGGACAGCCAGACTTGGCAAGTCCCAACAATGCGTTACAGGCTATAAAATCCTATGATGAAAGAGTAATTGCCTACGGGCCTTCTCAAGGAACGAAGTCTTTTCGTGAGAAATTAGTTGCCTATTATAAACAGCACGACATTCATATAGACATAGAAGATATTTTGGTTACTACTGGTGCAAGTGAAGCCATTATTATGGCGCTTGATTGCATTACCAACGAGGGTGACGAACTTATTATTCCTGAACCCTTCTACGCTAACTACGAAACCTTTGCCGCCGCTTGCGGTGTAGAGGTTATTGGTATTCCATCTGATTTTGAGACTCAATTTGCATTACCTCCAATAGAAAAAATTGAAAATGCGATTACGTCAAAAACACGTGCACTTTTTATTTGTAATCCCAACAATCCGTCGGGGTATGTATATACCAAGTCTGAACTTAAATCCTTAGCACAGTTAGCCTTAAAACACGATATCTTTTTTATTGTAGATGAAGTATATAGGGAGTTTATTTACGATGAAAACGAACACACTTCTGTGTTACAATTTGATGGGCTTGAACAACACGCCATACTAATAGATTCTATGTCAAAAAGATACAGTATGTGTGGTGCACGCATAGGTTGTTTGATTACCAAAAACAAGAAAATTACACACGCTGCATTAAAATTTGCACAATCTAGGCTTTGTCCGCCCACAATTGCCCTCCATGCTTGCGAAGCTGCACTCGATGAACCGAAACAATACTTAACAAATGCTGTTACGGAATATTACAAACGAAGAGAAACAGCTATGGCATGCCTAAATTCCATTGATGGCGTCGAAGTAGCACCGCCTAAAGGGGCATTTTATTGTTTGGTGCGCCTTCATCTTAAGGATAGCGATCATTTTGCCAAATGGATGCTCGAGTCTTTTGAAGACAATAATCAAACCCTAATGGTAGCACCAGCAAACGGTTTTTTCTCTGGAGACGTTTCTGGTAAAGATATGATTCGCATTGCCTTTGTGCTTAACGTTGAAAAGCTAAAAAGAGCGCTTGAATTGCTTAAAATAGGCCTATCCGAATATATTAAACAAGGCTATGGAAATTAAAAAACAGGTGTCCTTAACGCAATTTAACACCTTTGGCGTGTCAGTTAATACACCCCTTTTTGCAGAAGTGCGTTCAAGCTTGGAGTTACAAGAAGTACTGAAAGACCCACGCTTTGAAGATGCACTGATTTTGGGTGGTGGAAGCAATGTTTTGTTACTTCAAGATTTGTCAAGACCTGTTATTAAAATCTCCATTCCCGGAATCCGAATCATGGAAGAAACCGAGCAAACTGCTATTGTATCGGCTGGTGCAGGTGTGGTTTGGCATGATTTAGTCATGTGGTGTATTGCAAACAACTTGGGCGGCATTGAAAACCTTAGCCTTATTCCGGGCTTGGTAGGTGCTGCACCCATTCAAAACATTGGTGCCTACGGGGTTGAGCTCAGCGATGTATTTCATAACGCTATTGGTATTGGGAGAAAAATAGGCGATTCAAAAATCTTTGAGGCAGAAGACTGCGAGTTTGGCTACCGAGATTCCATTTTTAAGAATGAATTAAAGGACGAATACGTAATTACCACCTTACGCTTATCTCTAACAAAAACACAGCATCAACTTCATTTGGATTACAGAGGCATAATGCAAACTTTAGATGAAATGGGCATTAATACTCCAACCATCGACGATGTGGCAAAAGCGGTTATTAGAGTTCGTACAGCGAAACTACCTGAACCCAAAAGTCTAGGCAACGCAGGAAGTTTTTTTAAAAACCCTGTCGTACTAAAAGACAAAGCAGCACAAATAGCTGAGCTTTACTCTGATATGCCCTCTTATAGCATTAATAATCAGTTTACTAAAATCCCTGCGGGTTGGCTTATTGAACAGTCAGGATTTAAAGGAAAAACTTTTGGCAATGTGGGTATGCATAAAAATCAAGCACTTGTACTGGTGAATTACGGCGGTGCCACAGGTGTCGAACTTTGGGAACACGCACAACGGGTCATGGATGCTGTATTTTCAACATTCGATATTGAGTTGGAACCCGAAGTAAATCTGATCAATTAATTTTTAGCTATTTTTAATCCATGGAACTCTTTATCATCACCCTCATACTTCTAGGATTAGCTTTTGCAGGAATTGCAATTAAAATATGGGCGAAAAAAGGAGGGAAATTTGCAGGCACTTGCGCCAGTCAGAGTCCATTTTTAAACAAAGAAGGCGAACCATGTAGTCTTTGTGGAAAGCTGCCAAGTCAACAAACAGATTGTGACTTACCCAAACCAGAACACAACTAAACCGTGGCAAAAACTGCGGCACTTGACGAAAAAATTGCGTTGGCTCAACGAGGCGACCAGCATGCCTTTCGTTATTTATTAGAGTTGTATTGGAATGATGTGTTTGGATTTATGCTACAACGCACCCAAAACGATAACGAAGCCGAAGACCTTACCATTCGTTGTTTTGGAAAAGCTTTTGAAAAAATCACCACTTATAACGCAGAATACGGTTTTAAAACATGGTTGACCACTATTGCCAAAAATCTCCACATTGACCAAACCAGAAGAAAATCTATTGCCACACTACGCACAGAAGCTGGTCAAGACGTAGCGCAAAACATACCTGACAATGCACCACACCCAGAAGATGACCTTATTCGAAAACAACGCCTTGAAACCTTGCTAAATAATATTAAAACCCTAAAACCGCACTACCGAGAAGTTATTCAACTCAAATACTTACAGGAGCTAAGCATTAAGCAAATGGCAATAAAACTCGAGAGTAGCGAAAGTACCGTTAAAGTAAAACTGATGCGCGCTAGAAAACTTTTAGCTGAAATTTTAGCAACCCAAAACATATAAGTTGAAAGCTTTTTTTAGAAGATTAGGGCCAGGATTACTTTTTGCGGGAGCCGCCATTGGTGTATCGCATTTGGTACAATCTACACGGGCAGGTGCTGATTTTGGGCTTGGACTTATTTGGGTACTTATTCTTGTTAACCTGATAAAATATCCCTTTTTCCAGTTTGGACCACGTTATGCATTGGCAACGGGGGAAAGCTTATTGGAAGGTTATCGGCGTATGGGTAAAGGCGTATTGGTGATCTACTACATCCTAAATTTAGGCACTATGTTTACCATTCAGGCGGCAGTTACTGCGGTTACTGCTGGAATTGCAGCGCGACTTTTGGGTATTGATTCCACAGCATGGACATCGGTAGTGGTGGTATGGTTGTGCTTTGCGCTACTTTGGCAGGGGAAGTATAGTTGGTTAGACAAAAGCATGAAAATAATTGTGCTTGCACTTAGTATCAGTACACTCATTGCTGTGGTATTTGCCCTTGGCACAAAATCCGATTTAACACGCACTCAAGTATTGCCAATAACCGCTTCGGAATGGGTTTTTCTAATTGCCTTTATGGGCTGGATGCCGGGACCGTTGGATATTTCGATTTGGCATTCACTTTGGGCGCTTGAAAAGAAAAAAATGAACCCAAAAACAACCCTAAAATCATCCCTTTTTGATTTTAATATCGGCTATGGTGTTACGCTGTTACTGGGATTATGCTTTGTTGTTTTGGGCGCAACTGTAATGTTTGGCTCTGGCGTTTCGTTTTCTGCTAGCGGAGCAACATTTGCTGGGCAATTAATTGGTTTGTACACTTCGGTTATGGGAAGTGGTTGGTTTGTGATTATTGCCATTGCTGCGCTTACCACCATGATAAGCACCACCCTAACCACGCTTGATGCTTCGCCCCGTGTGATGGCGCACACCACAAAGCTACTAAATGGGAAATATGCCAACAATCAACTTACGTGGATGCTCATTCTCACTGTTGGTACTTGTCTTATTTTTCTGTTTTTTGCGGCTGAAATGGGACTTCTTGTCCAAATTGCAACAGTACTATCGTTTTTGACTGCGCCTTTCTATGCTGCTGCAAATTTGGCTTTGGTTACCGGAAAACACATGCCCGTTAAACACCGACCAAAAAAGTGGCTTCGTGTGGCTAGTTTGTTAGGAATTTTGTTCCTTATCGGGTTTAGTATTACTTACCTGAACGTGCTTTTTACATCGTACTAAAACTTGAGAGCTAGTAATTCTTTACCCAATTGATGCATCGCAGATTCAATTTTTTTACGCTGTGCTTCCCTTGGTTTTTTACTTCCCGAACTGTAATGGTGAAGCTGTTTCTGATTAATTCCTGTAAGCTTTTCCAATGCAGGCATGGAAAACACATTGCTGTAATATTTTAGAAAACTTTCTGTATCGTATTGAAATAGAATCTGATACGGCGCTTTCAATAATGCTGGACAATTATTAATTGTTTTCAGCATTTCTATTGCTTCTAAAATATTTTTTTTTGCCAACTCTGGGGTTTCACCCGCACCATAAACGCCATGGCAATTTTCAGCATAGGTGCTAAAATGGTCGCTACTTTTTTCGATAATTATTTTCAAGGTTTCCATTTCAACTATTTTAAATTCATTTCTTTCTTAATCTTTAGCTCAAGGCCTTTTCCAATTTCTTTGCTCCCATGAAAAGGAACTGGAGGGGATAAAACACCGTCCTTGATATAGAAATAATGACTACCAGAAGACCGAGCGTATTTCCAACCATGTTTTTTAATCAAACGATGCAACTCCGAATATTTCATTTTGGGGCATTAATTCGCATCAAAGGTAACTAAATAGTTACTTTTTTACAATTTTTGTTTAGTTTTTGATGCCGTTTTTGTTTTGTAAGTTTGTGTTCTAAAATTGCTGTATGTCTGATACTGTTACTGCTCCTGTGCGAGCACCCAAACCCAAATGGTTACGGGTAAAATTGCCAACCGGCAAAAAATACACTGAGCTACGCGGGTTGGTTGACAAATACGAATTGCACACTATTTGTACATCAGGAAGTTGCCCAAATATGGGCGAGTGTTGGGGCGAAGGCACAGCAACTTTTATGATTTTAGGAAATATCTGTACTCGTTCGTGTGGATTTTGTGGCGTACAAACAGGACGTCCAGATACGGTGGACTGGGCAGAGCCCGAAAAAGTAGGGCGCTCCATTAAAATTATGGGCATCAAACATGCCGTAATTACATCTGTGGACCGCGACGACCTGCCCGACCAAGGCACTATTATTTGGACGGAAACCGTACAAGCTATCCGACGTATGAATCCCACCACTACATTGGAAACGCTAATTCCTGATTTTCAAGGTCAAGAACATTTGCTAGACCGTATTGTAGCCGCTGCGCCCGAGGTGGTTTCGCACAACATGGAAACGGTGCGCAGACTTACCCGCGAGGTGCGTATTCAAGCCAAATACGACCGAAGTTTGGAGGTATTGCGCTACCTAAAGCAAGAAGGCGTTCACCGTACCAAATCTGGTTTGATGCTTGGTTTGGGTGAGACAGAGGAAGAAGTTATTGAATCTATGGAAGATTTACGTAACGCCAATGTGGATATCATCACGCTTGGGCAATATTTACAGCCCTCTAAAAAACACTTGGCAGTGGCGGAATTTATTACTCCAGAACAATTTAAAAAATATGAAGTTTTGGGCAAGAAAATGGGCTTTCGTCATGTAGAAAGCGGTGCTTTGGTACGATCTTCGTATAAAGCGCATAAGCATATTGAATAGCTAATCCGCTATTGCTTTTACGACTGTATCCAAAAACACTTTTTGACACCCCATAAGCACAGGCTGTTTTGGTTGTTTGATTTTTTTATTGTATATTTATAAGGTCCTAAACAAAACGAACCTACAACTTCACTTTTGATTTAGGAAAGACGATATCGACATAAAAATGTGCTGCAAGCCGTTCCTGCTAGTAAAGCAGGTAGTTTGATAACACCAAAAGGGAAAACAAAAACAAGGATGTTTTTGCCTTTTGTGATAGATATATAGTTTATTTTTTAATTTAAAAGTTATGTTTTTCAAACAAGATCTTAGATTAGCTTCATTAGTCGGATGTCTAATGATGCTGTTTTCTTGCTCTAGCGAGACTGAAGCTGACCCAAATATGTACTTGTATGGCAACACATTGGGAAACCTTGACGAAGTAGAGTTAAGAAAAGAAATCTCTTTACTAATAGGACAAGTTCTTTTAGATAAGGAGTCAAGAGACTATGCTCTTGATTATGCAAGATTCAAGAATGATAATTCAGAATCTATTTCGCTTGCAGCCTTAGCTGGAAACGAATCTAAAATTCCAATGGAAGAAAAAGTAGCACTGCGCAAAGCGCGCAAATTAAATGCACTAGCTGAACCAAGCAGTAGTTCTTTTAGGAGCAATGTAATTGCAACCTATCATGCTATGAATGGGCAACTTCCTGTTATACAACAGATGATGCAAATTCACAATATGTCGGTAGAAGGAGCATCGGCCAGTTTGGGCGGTGGTGCAAATTCCATTTTCGACTCCGAAGCTTTTGCAAAGCACGAAGTATATTTCCCTTACGAAGAAGAATTTGACTGGGAAAAAGTGGAAAAGTTTGCTATGTCGTGGGCACCTAAAAACCTTGAACGAGGCACTTCAGATGCACATCTTTTTAATGTAAAAACAGGCACCTATTCGAAAGAACAGATTCGGGTAGATGATGACTATGCATATAGAAAGCCTGTTGCATTGATAATGCCTATTTTTGATAAGGAGGATTGGGTTGCCATTGACCCACCACCTTACATTCCGCCAAATAGACAGTATTGGCTTACACAAAATGTTGACCATACCAAAATCAGTCAAAAGGATGTGCTTCTTGTAAATGTTGCTAAAATCAAAATACAGAAGAGAAAGTTTTTGTCTAGCTTCCCATCAAAATCTAAAGTAGCTATCTACAGAATTTACGGAGATTTAAAACTGAATAGCGATGGTAGTATAAATGAAGCAGCATCTAAAAAATACAATGTCATGTATCGCCAGAATGTTTCCAGAAAACAGGTTAGAAAAGGGCATTGGGTTACGGTTAATGCGCTATTTGATGACGATTGGGATATGCATGAAAATGACCAAAACTTTGTGTTTGCTTCCGTGCATAATTGGGGTGGAAAAGCTAAAGTTAAAGGAACTGTGAGCATAGGATATGATGAAGACAAAAAGAAATATACAGTTGACCCCAAGTTTGACATAGACTTTGAATACGAACTTGATGAGCATACAAGATTTAGGTTTAACCATGCTATTTCAAGAAGAGGTGCGCTTTCACATATAGTCGGTAATTACGGACATGGGACATATGATGAAATAATAGATGGCAAAACTGTTAAATACCATGTTAGAAAGGCAGGGGTCTTGTACTACTACCTTAAATTACATTATACAGATGTCCCCGAATAACTTAAAGATATGAAAAATACAGTTTTATATTTTACGTTGTTAAGTTTTTTTCTTTTTAATGCACTAGCCAGTGCTCAGAATGAAGAAAAACAAGGGAAACCCATTGAGGCATATATTAACTCTGGGGTAACTGCGGTTGCCCCTTGGGGTAGTTATGGTATGTTTATTTCGGCAGGTGTTGGGAAAAAAATAAATTCTAAATTTTCGTTTTTTATAGAAACATCATATCGCTCTGGGGATGATTTTCCCAAAGACTTTATACATCTAGGCAGAAATAATAGATGGTCAAATTTTGATGATGAAGTAACAAATTATTTCAAAGGCAAGCCAGAATCGTTACATACACTTAGAAAAGGCTCAGGAACTTTTTTATTGTTAATACCAACATATAATTTAGATCTAAATGCATTTAAAGTTGGTTTAGGGTTAGGCTTGGGACTGGGAAATGGTCAATTGACAAGGTTCCATATTAATGATGCTGAAACAATTGCTGGTGGAGGTACAACAAGTGAAAGGTTATATGAAAAAATCAACGACTATAGCGTTTCTTTTCGGTCAGATTTAGTGTCTGCTATTGGACCTAGAATCAATGTTAATATTCCCTTAAATGAAAGGTTCACAGCATTAATTCATTCTAATTTTACTTTTGTTCGTTTTCCATTTCATAATGAAATTGCTGATTATGAATGGTATGGTGACTTAGGAATCGGTCTAAAATGGAAGTTATAGATTACCAAATGTGCCTAAATAATCAAACCTCAAAAGGCAGGAATTTCTCCTGCCTTTTATTCCTTTTTCTGCTTGGCAGTTTTTGCCATGCACAAAAAGAACAGTTTATTGGATTTAATATGGGAGTTTCTGGCCACTTTGAAGAAAGTGCTTTTAGTCCACTTGGTTTAGATTTTAGTGTATTCTATGAGCAAGATATTTCAAAGAAATGGACCCTTGAGGCTAATTTTAATTTTGTTAGAGGAAATAATTTTCCAAATGCACTTATTGAGGGCAATAGTTTTCAATTACGGAATGACGAAAAGATTAAAGGATATTTTGTTGGAAAACAAAGTGAATTAGCGAATAAATCCTACTTTTACTCTCAAAATACACGAGTTACTTTTTATGCAAATTATTTTATTGAGCTAAACAAAATACAAATAAGCCCTGGATTAGGTGCTGGATACGGCAAGGCAGCAAGATTAGATTTTGGAATAAGTAAGATTATTACAAATCCAGACTTTACTGTGAGTGATGTAGATGGTTTTAATTCTACGTACTGGCAAAAAGGAGTGCTCAATCTTAGTCCTAAAGTAAGAATTCTTTACTCACTTAATGAAAAGGTAAATTTATCTTTTGAGTCAAAAATTGTTTTTAATATTTATACTGAGAAAGCAAATCTCTCGTTAAAACCAGATTATGATTATGGAAACTGGTCAAACACCTTAGGTATAAGGTTTAGACTCTAGTGGAGAACATTTGATTAGAATTACTGCTAAGTTGGGTTACTATTTTAAGTACTATTATGCAAATGTTCCAGAACAGTATGTTTAAATCAAAAGGCAGGAGTTTCCCCTGCCTTTTTCTATTTATTAGCTTAATATTTAAACTATCTCAAACCACAAGCGCAGTCTGAACTGCCTCTAAAAACTTTTCTTCACCTTCCAAAAACCGTACACCAACACCCAAGGTATATACGTGTGCTAGCTTATGGGGCGCAAGGCGCGCGGCATCTTTTTCGGTAGTTAATATAGGCTGATTTAGGTTGCGCAACGCTGCTATCTCTGCCGCTGTAAAGTTGTGGTGGTCTGGAAACGACTGATGCGTATAGGTTGCGTTTTTATCGTCCAAAAAAGCACATAATGTACTTGGATTGGCAATGCCCGTAAGGAGCACAAAAGGGGTTTTAATAAATTCGTCTATATCTAATTCAGCCGCGCCACGGACGTTTTTGTCGTATTCTAATGTGGTAAAAAACAACTGTTGCGTGGGCAACACACCAAGTTTGGAGGCGTATGTTTTTTTGGTTTTATCAGATAAGGATGCGGGACATTTGGTAACGATCACCACATCGGCTTGTTGTGCTGCCGAGGCAGGTTCGCGCAAATTCCCAACAGGCAATAGAACATCCGAAAACCATGGGTTTTGAAAAGTAGTAAGCACCATTTTAAACGCTGGTTTTAAGCGCAAATGCTGAAGCGCATCATCCAAAAAAAAGGCATCTGTTTTTGGGTAATCTTGCAGCATTTTAACAAGTGCGTTAGGTCGGTGCTCACACACCGACACCGCAACATTTGGATGCTTTTGGGCAAGCATTTTTGGCTCATCGCCAACCAAATCGGCAGTTGCATTTGCCGTAACGGCAACATAGCCTTTTGTGCTGCGCCCATATCCTCGACTAAGGACACCAAGCTGGTATTTTTTGGAAAATTTGGTGAGTAAATAATCCACCATGGGCGTTTTTCCTGTACCGCCAGTGGAAATATTTCCCACAGCAATTACAGGAACAGGTGCAGAATAGCGTGAAAAAAAACCATTATTGTATAGCGATTTACGCAATAAAACCGCAGCAGCAAAGACAATTTGAAACGGAAACAATACTTTTCTCCATGCAACCATGAAAACAAAAGTAGAACATTTATCTTTGGAACTATGACAGTACGAGAAATAACATCGTGTTTGGATGAATGGGCACCCATTGCCTACGCCGAAGATTTTGACAATGTGGGCCTATTGGTTGGTGACTATGACCAAAAAATTGAGCGTGCGCTTGTAACGCACGATGCTATTGAGTCCGTTATTGATGAGGCCATTAAAGAAAAATGCAACCTCATTATTTGTTTTCATCCCATTATATTTAAAGGACTTAAGCGCATTACGAATGATACCTATGTAGAACGAACTGTAGCAAAAGCCATAAAAAATGATATTGCGATTTATGCCATACATACTGCTTTAGATGTTCAGTTACATGGCGTAAACAAAGGGTTAGCCGATGCACTAAAACTCACAAAACGCAAGGTTTTAGCGCCTTCCAAAGGAAGTTTTTTAAAACTCAATACGTATGTGCCACATGCACAGCTTAGCAATGTGCAAGCAGCGCTTTTTGCTGCTGGTGCAGGTGCTTTGGGGAACTATGCCGAGTGTAGTTTTTACTCGGAGGGTATGGGAAGTTTTTTACCCCTTGAGGGCAGTAATGCATTTGTAGGTGAAAAAGGGAAACGCCACGAAGAAGCTGAGGCTCAGTTGCAAATAGTGTTACCCAAACATTGCAAAAACAAGGTGATAGATGCATTACAGCAAGCGCATCCTTATGAAACGGTTGCCTATGAGCTAACGGCACTTGAAAATGTGCGATCCAATTTAGGAATGGGGTGCATTGGGCAATTAACAAAACCAATAACCGAAGAAGAATTTTTGCAGGATCTAAAAGCCATTTTGGGAACGCCTATGCTTCGACATAGTGCGCTTTTGGGAAAAAAAATAGATCGTGTCGCGCTTTTGGGCGGCTCTGGTAGTTTTGCTATTGATGCTGCAAAAGGTCAAAACGCCAATGTTTTAATTACCGCTGATTTAAAATATCACGATTTTTATAAGGGAGAGAATCGCATTTTACTGATTGATGCAGGTCATTATGAGAGTGAGCAATTTACCAAAAAAACAATCATGAAGTTTCTTAGCGAAAATTTCCCTAATTTTGCGTTCATTTCATCTAAAACGGATACAAATCCTGTTCATTATTTCTAACTATGGCTAAAAAGAAAGCAGAAACTACTGTCGAAGAAAAATTACGTGCCCTTTATAACCTGCAACTCATTGACACCCGTGTTGACGAAATCCGAAATGTTCGCGGTGAATTACCTCTAGAGGTAGATGATTTGGAAGCTG
Organism: Flavobacteriaceae bacterium UBA7446; assembly: GCA_002478685.1. Taxonomy (GTDB): domain Bacteria; phylum Bacteroidota; class Bacteroidia; order Flavobacteriales; family Flavobacteriaceae; genus UBA7446. The sequence continues at coordinate 11,365 of DLPY01000057.1, read as the reverse complement.
AAGTTGCTGGGCTAGAAAAACGTCTAAGTAATTTTGGCATTGAAGTTGCCGCTTATGAAGATGAAATAAAGACAAAGAAAAATAGTATTGAAACTTCCAAGGAGCTCATCAAAAAATACAAAGAGCAGCAAAAAAATGTTCGCAACAACCGTGAGTATGAGTCACTAAACAAAGAACTAGAATATCAAGAACTTGAAATTCAATTGGCTGAAAAGCAAATCAAGCAGCTATCTGCCCTTATTGAACAAAAAAACGAAGGGGTTGTCGAAACTACTACCAAATTAGAGGAGCGAAAAACACATTTAAAGCACAAAAATGATGAGTTGGACGCTATTTTGGCTGAAACTCAAAAAGAAGAAGACATACTTCTTGAAAAATCAAAAGAGTTTGCTGCCAAAGCTGATGAGCGTTTGGTAACAGCATATCAACGTATACGTACTTCTGTTAAAAATGGATTAGCGATCGTTTCGGTAGAGCGCGGAGCATCAGGTGGTTCATTCTTTACCATTCCACCACAAGTGCAAATGGAAATTGCTTCACGAAAAAAAATCATCACTGATGAGCATAGCGGACGCATCTTAGTAGATAAAGAGCTAGCGGACGAGCAAGAAACCTTTATGCAAGGAGTTTTTTCTGGAAAGTAAAACCCATTCACAATGTTTTCACTGTTAGTAAAGCTGTCTAATCCAAAGCCTTAAGCTTATTCATATTTTTTATTTTGTTATATTAGTAACAATATATTGTTATTTTATTACACAATGAACAGGATTGCCGTTTTAGGTCTCGGAAAAGTAGGCACTTTGGTTGGTCTCCTACTCCATAAGCATTTCGATGTTATCGGCTATGATATGTCCAAGCCACATTATAAAATCCAGTATCCATTTCCTTGTCAAGTTGCTGACATAAGCAAAGCAGAATCGATTACAAAAGTTCTTCAAAATGTTGATGCTGTAGTGTCTGCACTTCCTTATTATTTAAACCGCAGAATTGCTTCCATAGCGCATCAAAAAGGAATACATTACTTTGATTTAACAGAAGACGTTACCACCACGAACTATATTGAATCTTTAGGAAAAAGTGCTTCAAGTGTGCTCGCACCTCAGTGTGGTTTAGCCCCTGGGCTCATCGGGATTATTGGAGGACATTTGGCATCAAAGTTTGATACGCTTCGGGATATAGAATTACGTGTGGGCGCACTTCCACGTTATCCTAACGGACAGCTCTCTTATTCGTTTACATGGTCTCCTGCAGGGGTTTTAAATGAGTATCTAAACGATGCTGAAGCAATACAAAATGGAACGCGTAAAATGCTTCCCTCACTTGACGGATTTGAACAGATGAATATAGAGGGACAAGAATATGAGGCGTTTACTACCTCAGGAGGGTTAGGAACTATGTGCGAAACTTATAAGGGTAAAGTAGACACGTTAAATTACAAAACCATTCGCTATCCTGGGCATGGTAAACTCATGCGCTTTTTACTTTACGAATTGATTCTTAAAGAAGATTTGACAAAACTTGAAGAAATTCTTACCACCGCAAAACCTCCTGTAGACGAGGACCTTGTGCATGTTTATGCAGTTGTAGAAGGGTTAATTGACGGAAAAATGAAGCGTAAAGAATTTTTCCGCACCTATTTTCCAAAAGAAATAGCAGGGTACACCTGGCGTGCAATCTCTTGGACAACAGCGGCCTCTTTGGCTGCGGTGGTTGAGTTAGTTGCTCAAGGAAAACTGCCACAAAAAGGGTTTATTAAACAAGAAGAAATTAACGTTGTTGATTTTTTTGCCACAAAAAATGGCGCCCTATTTAACACCCAATTAGAATCATGAAATTTACCTCAAATACTCCCCTAGACACTATCCTTAACGGACTTTTTACTCCCTACGCCTTACGTGTTCCTGATGTCAACATCATTACTTCTGGTATGATTGCTAGTGGATTGATCAAAGGCCAATCCGATATTATTAATGATCATATTGCCTTTCGCACCCTTGGAGTTCCGAATCTAGGAATTGCCTCACTGGAACGCATTTTTTTATATCACGGTTACACAAGGCAAGACAGATATTTTTTTGAACAAAAAAAATTAGATGCGCATTGGTATAAGCCTCCATCCGAAAAATATCCACGTGTTTTTGTTAGTGAACTTCGAGTAGACGAGCTTTCACCAAAAGCATCTGAAATAATTAAAAAATACACCAACAACATTACACATGATCCCCTAGACAATGTTAATTTGAATGACCCAAATGCTATTGTTGAATTTTTGCATCATCCGCTTTGGAAGCTTCCTACATGGTATGACTATAACTCTGTTTTATCAACTAGTGAATATGGCGCATGGGTATTGTACAACAGATATTATTTAAACCACTATACCATTAGCGTACATGCGTTACCCAAGCCATATAACAAACTAGAATCTTTCAATGAACTTTTAAAATCTTTGGGTGTTCGACTAAATAATACTGGGGGAGAAATAAAAACAAGTGCCGATGGATTATTGCGTCAAAGCAGCACAGTTGCCCAAATGGTAACCAGCACATTTGCAGATGGTGAAAATCACAAAATAGCAGGGAGCTATGTGGAATTTGCAGAACGCGCAGTACTACCAGCGTTTACACATTTGGCTAAGGAAGAACTTTCAAGCATCCACCGTAGAGATGGCTTTGAAGCGAACAATGCAAATAAAATTTTTGAAAGCACCTTTCAAAAACAAACAACCCGTAACGATTAAAAAATCCGATTCGGATTAAGGATGTTTTTAGGATCAAGGGTTTGTTTTAAGGTTTTCATTAATGCAATTTCTTGACTAGTTTTTGAGGTGTATAAGTAATCCTTTTTATCTAATCCTATACCGTGTTCAGCAGAAACAGAACCCAAATGTTTTTTTAGATTTCGGTAAACAATAGCATTGATTTTTTTTGAGTTCTGTTGCGTAGTATCTTTTTTACCTACTATCAAATGAATATTGCCATCAACTATATGTCCAAAGGGCAAAACACGCTCTACAAAAGGAAATGCTTCTAAATCAGCCACAATGGAAGCCACTTCGGCATCCATTACGCTAATGGGCAAACTAATATCAAAATGCTGAGTGGCAACAAAAGATTGTCTTAATATGTGCGTGTCCTCTCTTATGCTCCACAGCTTTTCCACCTCTCGCTTTGATTGTGCCAAGACAGCATCCACAATTATTTTTTTTTCGGCAGCACGCGTCAATCCACCTTCAAATAAAACATAGTCATCTGCCAAATCGTTACCCAAACTTTCAATAAAAACATAGAATGGATAATCTTGAGGAAGTGGTGACTTTTGTGCTATATTTACACTTGTAGCAGCACAATATGTGGCGTTCCACATCAATTCGAAGCTACTCAAATTTCCAGAGAGATTTTTGTCCATCAACCGAAGTAGTGAAACCACCTCTTGGAAGCTTTGCACCCCAACAAGAGCGGCATAACGAGAGGTCGGTTGTTCATATAGTCTCAAGCAGGCTTTAGTAATAACGCCCAATGTTCCTTCAGCACCTATAAATAGCTGTTTGAGGTCATATCCTGAATTGTCTTTTATGATTTTTTTTAACGATGAGATAACCGTTCCTGTGGGCAACACCACTTCCAAGCCTAAAACCAATGTCCGCGTCATACCGTATCTAAAAACACGCATTCCACCGGCATTTGTAGCAATTACACCCCCAATTTGAGCAGAGCCTTTTGCACCAAAATTCAAGGGTAAAAAAAGATTTTTTTGTGCCGCTGTTTCTATGAGTTGCTCCAAAATAACACCTGCTTGGGCGGTTATGGTTTTGGCTGATTCGTCCATCTCCTCAATGACATTCATTTTTTCTAACGACAAAACCCATTGATTCGATGTGGTTTGGGTGCCACCAACCAAATTTGTCAAACCGCCATGGATAACCACTTCTTGTCCATGCGAATTAAATAGTTTTAATGCTTCTGAGACTTGTTCTGTAGTTTGTGGAAAAACAACTCCCTTGGCAACCAATGGAATATCGGTAGCCCAAATATGTGAAAAGCGTGCTTTTTCAGCACCATCGTGCAACACATTCTCTAATCCTACTATATTTTTTAACGCTTCGACCATATTGTTTTATGCCGATAAAACCCTTCAAATATATTCAACCAAATTGTTTTAAGAACCATTGCATGGCATTTGGATTTCGTAACACATCCAAAGAAACCACATCCTCCAATTTTTCTCCTTGCAGCAGGCGTTTTACAGGAATTTCTACTTTTTTTCCACTAATCGTGTATGGAATCTCAGGAACAAGATACATGAAATCGGGCACATGACGAGGCGAACAAGTATTTCGAATATATGCCTTAATATCTTCTAATTTCAAAGTTGTATTCGACTGAACAAATAAAATCAACTTATCTGTCTTTTCATCTTGAATATGTACTACAAGAGCGTCTTCCACCCCTGTATATTGCGCCAATGCAGCATAAATTTCTGCAGTGCCAATGCGTACACCAAATCGGTTTAGGGTTGCGTCCGAACGCCCATAAATAACAACTCCTCCGTTTTTTGTTTCCATTGCCCAGTCGCCATGACTCCAAACGGTTTCAAAAATTGAAAAATAGCTTTGCTTATAGCGCGAAAAATTTGAATCATTAAGCAAATAAAGCGGCATGGAAAGCAGCGGTGCGCTAAGGACTAATTCTCCTGCCTTTTCAATTACTGCATGTCCGTCAGCATCCCAAACCTCCACGGCGGCACCCAGCATTTTGCATTGGATTTCTCCAGGTGTAACGGGCAAGTCGGGATGACCACCCACAAAAGCCGTGCATACGTCCGTGCCGCCACTTAGGGAAATAATTTGGGTTTTTGGAAACTGCTGCTGCAACTGTTTACACACCTCCGCTGACATCGGTGAGCCTGTAGATCCAATGGTTTTTAATGAAGCAAAATCGGTTGATTGCACATACTTCGAGGGTTGTTCCATTTGTAGCTGAAAATACACGGCTCCGCCACCAAAATGATTGATTTTTGCCTTATTGGCAAAGTGCCATAACGCATCTTTTGTAGGGTAATTTGGTGCCCCTTGATATAGACAAAGCGTTGCCCCGCAAAGCAGGCTACTCAGCGCATAATTCCACATCATCCAGCCTGTGGTGGAATACCAAAAATAGCGGTCGCCCTCACAAACATTTTGATGCAATCCAAGGGCTTTTAGATGCTCCAAAAGCATGTGTCCTGTACCGTGCACCAAGGCTTTTGGTTTGCCTGTAGTGCCTGATGAAAACAACACCCAAATTGGTGAAGAAAAAGACACGGAAGTAAAGGCGATATCGTTTATCGTTTTTGGTGCATCGTCAAAAGCAGAATGCGCATCCAAAAAAATGGTGTGCTGAATAGAAGGTATCTGTTTTTGGATTTCAGCTATACGCGTCATACAATCGTGCTGCTTTCCATTATATTGGTATGCACGATGCGCAAAGAGCACTTTGGGTTGGAGCTGCGAAAAGCGTTCGCAAACGGCGTGGGTACCAAAATCTGGCGAACAAGATGACCACACCGCACCCAACGCATTGGTTGCTAAAAATGCCGCTATTGTTTCGGGGCTATTTGTGCCAAAGCAAACTATCGCGTCTCCTTTAGTAACACCCTGATGAACAAGTTCTTGCTGCAGTGTAAATGTTTTCGCAATAAGCTGTGCCCAACTAATTTCGAAAAATTTTCCTGCCTCATTTTGAAACACCAAAGCAGGACGTTTAGTGGTAGCGTGTTTAAAAATATGTTGCGCGTAATTCAGCGTAGCACCCCTAAACCATTTGGTTTCCCAAAAATGAGTTTCTGGGACAAAAACGTCTTGGTAAGCCGTATCAAAATCAACATCAAAAAAGCGGGTAATGCTTTCCCAAAATTCACCTTGTTCAGTAATACTCCACTGATGCAGGCTGTCGTAATCAGGGAAACTTAGCCCATAGGATTGCTGCAAAAAAGCAGTGTATAAACGAAGTCGTGAAGGTGTTTTGGGTTGCATAGTGGTAAGATACAATCTTCTTTTGAAAGATGTAATTTTAGGCTGTCCTTACTCTACTGTAACCGACTTTGCCAAATTTCTGGGTTGATCAACGTTACAACCACGCATTACAGCAATATGATACGACAACAACTGTAGCGGAACCGAAGCTAAAATAGGCACCAACGCCTCAGTAACTTCAGGGATTTCAAACACATGGTCGGAAAGTAGTTTTACACTTTCGTCTCCCTTAGTCACTATTGAAATAATTTTAGCATTCCTCGACTTTATCTCTTGAATGTTGCTGACAATTTTTTCGTAGTGCCCCTTGTTGGTGGCAATTACCACTACGGGCATGTTCTCATCAATAAGTGCAATGGGACCGTGTTTCATCTCAGCAGCTGGATAGCCCTCAGCGTGGATATAAGATATTTCTTTCAGTTTTAATGCGCCTTCCAGTGCAGCTGGGAAATTATATCCCCTGCCTAAATACAAAAAGTTTGTAGCGTCTTTGTATGCAGCAGCAATTTTTTGGATCTGTTTGTCAAACTTAAGTAGGTTTTTGATCTGTTTTGGAAGGGCTACCAATTGCGAGGCTACTCTATCAAAATTCTCCTTGTCAATGGTTCCTTTAAGCTGTCCTAAACGCAAAGCCATCATAGTAATTACGGTAAGCTGTGTGGTAAACGCCTTGGTAGATGCTACGCCAATTTCAGGGCCTGCATGGGTGTATGCACCAGAGTCGGTTTCTCTAGCGATTGACGAGCCTACCACATTGCAAATACCAAAAACAAATGCACCATTTTCTTTGGCAAGCTTAATTGCAGCCAAGGTGTCTGCTGTTTCACCCGATTGTGAAATGGCAATAACCACATCGCCTTTGTGGATTACTGGATTTCGGTAACGAAATTCCGAAGCATATTCCACTTCAACAGGAATACGGGCGGCGTCTTCAAACAAATACTCAGCCACAAGACCCGCATGCCAAGACGTACCACAAGCAACAATGGTAATGCGTTCTGCCTGTTTAAAAACATATAAATGCTGCTCAATTCCCGCGATGTTTATTTTTTGGTCTTCCACAAGCAAACGCCCTCTAAACGTATCACTTATGGCATTGGGTTGCTCGTTAATTTCCTTTAGCATAAAGTGATCAAAACCACCTTTTTCAATTTTTTCTAACGACAATTGAATCTCTTGAATCTTAGGTGTTACAACGGTATCACTCGTAATAGAATACATCTTAAACCCTTTTTTTCTAGAAATAACCGCCATCTCATTGTCTTCCAAATAAATGGTGCGCTTTGTGTATTCAATAAAAGGAGATGCGTCCGAAGCAATAAAATACTCGTCTTTTCCAATACCAATAGCCAGTGGACTTCCAAGTTTAGCAACTACAATTTCGTGTGGTCTTTCATTGTCGAACACTGCAATCGCATAGGCACCCACCACTTGGGTTAGCGCAATTTGCACCGCTTGTCCAATTTTAACATTTTGTGATATTTTAATAAACTCGATAAGGTTGACCAAAACTTCGGTGTCTGTTTCAGATGAAAAGCTAAATCCGTTATCTGTTAATATCTTTTTTATAGAGGCATAATTCTCAATAATACCGTTGTGAACAATAGAAATATTACCCGAATTTGAGGTATGTGGATGGGAGTTAACGTTTGAGGGACTACCGTGAGTTGCCCAGCGCGTATGCCCAAGCCCCAACGTGTTTCCTTGCGCCTTTTCAACTATAACAAGTTCTTCCAAGTCAGAAACTTTCCCTTTGGTTTTTACAAGTTGTGACCCATTACCATAAAGGGTAATTCCAGCGCTGTCGTATCCTCTGTATTCAAGACGTTTAAGTCCTTTAATAATGATGGGATATGCATCCCTATGACCAATATATCCTACAATTCCACACATAGTTGTTGTTTTTGATAAAACCTAAACTGTTACAAAGATATTGTAATAATTAAAAGGGACTTTAAGAGATATTAAAAAACAAAAATCCCAATGCAATGCATCAGGATTTTGTTTGATGTGGGCGCGAAGGGATTCGAACCCCTGACCCCTTGGGTGTAAACCAAGTGCTCTGAACCAACTGAGCTACGCGCCCCCCTCCAAAGGCTGCAAATATATAAAATAGATTTGTTTGAAAATTACATATACTGCTTTTTTTGGGACAATTGGCTTTTGGAAAATTATTAAGAAAATTAGTGTTAATTAAAAACAACTTTTACTTATTGGCCCTTGCTTTCCAACCTATATCAATGTACTCCCAATCGATTTCTTCTCCTTTTACATTTATCAGCATAAAACCTTCTTCGTTGTAATAAATACCGTCTCCTCTGTCATCTACTCTTCTCCAACTAGGTCGGCCAGCTATTGAACCTCCAGTAATAAAGCGTGTTCTATTTTGAATATTTAAATCTTCAATCCAGTGCATGTGTCCTTGGAGGGCCAGCTTAAGATTGTGGTCTTTAAAAGCATCAAGTACCTCTTTTCGATTGTAAATCCAAATATTATTGGGCACTTCCGTTATCGGCTTTTTGGGGTAAATTTCTCTATACGTACTTACAAGTGGAATGTGCATGGCTATTGCGATAGGAGTTTTTTTGTCAACCTTAGCAAGATCTTGTCTCAGCCAATCCAATTGTTCTTTGTGCACCATACCAATATATTTTTTTCCAACTACGTCAATTGAATTGAGCACAATGAAATGCCAACCCTTATGATCAAAAGAATAATATGTTTTACCTAAATGACGCTCAAACATCCCATATTTATAGTCTGGATGAGTCGAATCTTCAGGGCTTTCTTCATAAATGGCAAATAATTCGTGGTTACCTATACAGTGGTAAACCGGCATATTAAATCCTTTGACGGCTTCTTTATAGCCAATAAAAAGCTCCTCAGATTTTTTATAATTACCACGCAATACATCGTAAACTAAATCGCCGCCAGTAAGTACAAAGTCCGCATTCGTTTGGTTTGCAGAGTCGATAGCAATCTGAAAGGCTTCATTTGCTCCGCGCTTGGTTTGATAGTGGATATCGGTCATAAAGATGAACGAAAAGTCTGCATCATTGGACTGTGCCAATGTTGGTGTTAAAGCAGTAAAAACAACTATAATAAAAATTAGATTTCTCATGTAATTATTGATAAAAGCCAGTCGACTTAGTAAAAGAGTCGACTGGCCAATATGTAAAATTAATTTGATTATTAATAGCCAGGGTTATTTGGCATATCTTGATTTAGGTTTGCATCAATTACTACTTGAGGGATTGGGAATAGTTTATCCTTTTCAGCAACATACTGTCCTCCTCTAGCATTGTAAAGCGACGTACGCTCTAACCACTTGTTGGTTCTTAGTAAAGTGTATCTGCGATGTTCCTCAGTCACCAACTCACGTGAACGCTCATCTAAAATAAAATCGATGTCTACATCACCTGCAGTAATCTCGTTTGCGTTAGCTCTTCTTCTAATAATGTTAATTGACTCAGCAGCCTCCGCTTTTTGACCTAACTTTAGCTGTGCCTCAGCTCTCAATAAATAAGTCTCAGCAAGTCTCAAATAGAGAAAGTCTTTAAAGCTTTCTCTTACTCCTACATCCATTGGGTCTGTCCAGTCAACTTTTTTGCACCATGGCCAATTCTTACGGCTATTACTTTCGGTGGAAATATCCTCACTAAAATCTAAATGGATCGTATCTCCGTATTTTAATCCTGAAGGTAAATCATCTACACCTTCTGTAAGAATGAAAAACTTACGAATCGCGAAATGTGAACCTCTATCATCCTCAGGAGTCCAATTTTCAATAGCCCATTTAGTCAATGAGTTTCTTCCAAATCCTCGTCCTCCCCGACTTTCTGTTACTTTAAGAGGGTTAACGTCTCCAACTTTAATATTCACATAGCGGCTGTGGTGATCTCTTCTAGAATTGTTGTTTCCACCACCACCGATAGTATTTCGCTCGTAATTAAATACCCAAAGGGCTTCCTTATTTCCTTCATTTCTATTGATATTCCCGTCGGTAAACATATCCATAAAAACTATGCCAGGCTTATTAGCATTTACACCGTAGCGACTCGTATTGAGTTCATAAGCAGGCTCATCTATAACCTTGTTCGCCCAGTATAATGCGCTATCTGCTTTGTTTTCGACTAAGTACATCTCCGAGAGATAATGCTGTATAGCGCCTTTGGTTAAGGTACCGGATTGTCTTGGCTCGACAGAAATATGTTGTTCCGCAAAAATCCAATCAGCAATCATCTGTTCGCGTACTTGTCCAACCGGCGTTCTAGTCCAATCAGAGCGAATGGTAGCACCTGTTGAAGGCTCAAGATTTAATGGAACATCTCCCCAACCATACGTTAAGTGTCGATACGCCCAAGCACGAAGGGCACGAGCTTCTGCGATTACCAACTGCTGATTTTCTATATCCGATCCTGGTCCTGCCGACCAATCTACATTATCTCCATTTTGAGCTTCGTTAATAATTAAATTGGTTGCATTCACAATGCTGTATAGCCAAGTGAATACATCAGCATAAAATGATTGAGTTGGATTATTCACATCTCTCCACTCTGCGGCAATTGTATTAAAACCACTTGACCGGTGGTTGGATACTAGATTATCTGTACCATTCTGCGCCATTTGCTGTATAGTTTGAGAACTCGTAATGGTCTCTTTTTCTCTACGTGCTTCAGCATACGCTCCATTCAATGCAATAACAAACCCTTCATAATCCACAAAAAGTGAACTAGATGTAACTATGTTAGGTGGATTCTCATTCAGAAGCGATTCTTCACACGAGGTGTAAGTTGCCACCATAATTAAGGCAGCTGCTAGTATTTTTATTTTCTTAGTATTCATTATGATAATTATTTTAGTTTGTTAAAGTAATTCCAAACACGAACTCTTTCTGTAGTGGAATCGTGCCACGCCCTGAGTCTAGTTCAGGATCTGTTTCTTTCCAACTGGTAATTGTTGCAAGGTTTCTACCTGTAAAATAGACGGTAGCGCGACCTAGTCCAATTTTATCTAAAATTTTCGTTGGCATATCGTAGCTAAGAGTAACGTCTCTCAGTCGGATGAAGCTAGCATCTTGATAGGGCTCAGCAGTGAATCCCTGCATCAAACGAGCATTTAATTCATTTGCGTAAAAATCATTGGTAGGGTTTTCAGGAGTCCACCAATTTTTCAAGATTACATTTCTTCTTACACCAGATGAAGATGAGGCATCCTGAAACAACTCGTTGGATTTGGTTACTCCATGTACTCCATGAACAAAAAAGCTTAAACTTAAATTCTTGTACGTAAATGTATTAGTGAATCCCCAAAGCTCAGTTGGATCTGTTTGTCCAATAATGGTTCTATCCC
>DLPY01000077.1 GCA_002478685.1 Flavobacteriaceae bacterium UBA7446 | reverse complement strand
TTTGGAAAAAGTACGTGCCATTGAATCGCAATGCTCCAGCCTAAAAGGCGTGTATAGCTTTGACAAAATAAAAGGTTGTGATCATTTCATATCACTACTTTCAAAAAAACCAACCAAAGCGCAAACCAAAGAAATTGAATCCCGAAAAGCTATTATCAAACCCGAAGACTTAGCAACCATTATTTACACTTCGGGTACTACAGGAAAACCAAAAGGTGTGATGCTTAGTCACAAAAATATTGTAAGCAATGTTATTGCAAGCAGAGAACGCCTCCCACTAGTTTACTGCAAGTCAAAAGCATTGAGTTTTTTACCACTTTGCCACATTTATGAGCGCATGCTTTTATACTTATACATCTATTCTGGAACACAAATTTATTTTGCAGAGTCGCTCGAAACTATAGGCGATAATCTTAAAGAAGTGAAACCCATTATGATGTCCGCTGTGCCACGTCTTTTAGAAAAACTATACGATAAAATTTATGCGCGTGGGGCTGAACTTTCAGGTATCAAACAAAAACTATTCTATTGGGCAGTAGATTTGGGACTCAGATATGAGCCTTACGGTCAAAACGGGTGGTGGTATGAGATGCAACTTAAACTTGCGCGAAAGCTTATTTTTAGTAAATGGAAAGAGGCGTTAGGGGGAAACTTAGAATTAATTGCCTCGGGAAGTGCTGCTTTACAACCTAGATTGGCGCGTGTGTTTACCGCTGCGGGTATGACCATTGCCGAAGGCTATGGTCTTACCGAGACCTCCCCTGTAATATCTGTAAATGATCTTCGAAATGGCCAAATGCGCATTGGGTCAGTTGGTCCTGTTATCAGTGGCGTTTCCGTCAAAATTGCCGATGACGGAGAAATTTTATGTAAAGGTCCAAACGTGATGTTGGGGTATTACAAAGACAAAGAAAAAACCGACGAGGTAATCAAAAATGGCTATTTCCATTCGGGTGATATTGGCTTAATTGATGAAGACGGATTTTTAAAAATTACCGACCGTAAAAAAGAAATGTTTAAAACTTCTGGTGGTAAATATATTGCTCCTCAGGTGATTGAAAATTCCATGAAGCAATCGGTTTTCATTGACCAAATCATGGTTATTGGCGAAGGACAAAAATTTCCAGCTGCACTCATTCAACCTAATTTTGAAGTTGTTGAATCGTGGGCAACAAAAAAAGGAATTTCGTTGGCAGAAGGTTCATCTTGGAACGATAACAATACTGTTTATGAAAAACTATTAGAAGAAGTCAACAAAATAAACAAACGCTTTGGCCAATGGGAAAAAATCAAAGAAATCCGCATTACACCTGATGTATGGTCTGTAGAAGGGGGGCATCTAACCCCAACAATGAAACTAAAGCGCAAAAGCATCAAAGAAAAATACAAAGCACTTTACGACTCTATTTACAGTTTATAAAAAATACTATGCGCGCATAGTATTTTTTTGTATGTTTGAAGCATGCAAGTAACTACATCATACCCAACTATTGATGCGCTTTATCGGGCAACTTGGCAGGCCATTGCCAAAATGTACAATGAAGAAGCGGCTAAACACGATACTACCATGGCTTCCGGTTTGGCACTGCTTTCTGTTGACCCGGTTTACGGAACTCCTTCAACTGCCATTGCACCTAAAATGGGCATGGAAGCTACAAGTCTTTCTAGAACATTAAAAGGTCTAGAGGATAAAAAATTTATTGAGCGTGTTCCAAATCCAGAAGATGGGAGGAGTGTGTTACTTAAACTTACCCCCCTTGGTTTAGAAAAAAGAAATTTTTCAAAATCGCTTGTACTCCAATTTAACAAACAAATTGAAGAACGTGTTGGTGAAAAAAAACTTGAAGCTTTTCGAGAGGTTTCAGAAACCATCATTGAACTCATCCAATCCAAAAATATTTATAATTAATGAAAAGAAGAATACATAAAGTAGCGGTTTTAGGCTCTGGTATCATGGGCGCTGGAATTGCTTGTCATTTTGCCAATATAGGAGCTGAAGTGCTGCTTTTGGATATAGTACCTAAAGAGCCTAACGATGCTGAAAAAGCTAAAGACATGGACATTTCACATCCACAAGTGCGCAATCGTATAGTGAACGAAAACCTTACCAAAGCGGTAAAAAGCAAGCCAGCGCCATTGTATCACACGTCTTTTAATGATCGTATCAAAACAGGAAATTTTGAAGACGACATGCCCAAAATTGCAAATGTTGATTGGATTATTGAAGTGGTCGTGGAGCGATTAGACATTAAAAAAATTGTGTTTGAGCAAGTAGAAAAATTTCGAACACCTGGAACGCTAGTAAGTTCAAATACCTCCGGAATTCCAATAAATCACATGAGTGATGGAAGATCAGAAGACTTTCAACAGCACTTTACAGTAACACACTTTTTTAATCCACCGCGCTATTTAAAACTTTTTGAAGTAATACCTGGGCCAAACTGCAATCCCGAAGTGGTAGATTTTTTGATAGATTATGGTAGTCGATTTTTAGGAAAAGCTTCGGTGTTGGCTAAAGATACGCCTGCATTTATTGGAAACAGAGTTGGAATTTTTTGTATCCAAAGTCTATTTCATCAAATGAAAACAATAGAACTTACTGTAGAGGAGGTGGACAAACTCACTGGGCCTGTGATGGGAAGGCCAAAATCGGCTACCTTCAGAACCGTTGATGTTGTTGGACTTGACACGCTTGTTCATGTTGCTAACGGACTTTATGAAAACTGTCCAGACGACGAGCGACGAAATATTTTCTCATTGCCAGACTTTATCGAAAAAATGATGGATGAAAAGTGGTTGGGAAGCAAATCTGGACAAGGATTTTATAAAAAAGTAACCAATAAAGATGGGAAGTCCGAAATTCAGGTATTAGACTTAAACACCATGACCTATCGATCTAAGAAGAGAGTATCTTTTGCTACGCTAGAAAAAACAAAACCCATTGAAAGCGTTGCAGAGCGCTTCCCTATTCTAATCAATGGCATGGACAAAGCAGCAACCTTTTACAGAAAGGTACTTGGTGAAACTTTTGCTTATGTACAATTTAGAATTCCTGAGATTGCAGACGAATTGTACCACATTGACGAGGCTATGAGAGCTGGTTTTGGTTGGGAACACGGCCCATTTGAATTGTGGGATGCTGTTGGATTGGCAACAGGAATTGAACTAATCAAGGAAGCCGGACATGCTGTTGCGCCTTGGATTGAAACACTCGGTGCCAAAGCAGACGGGTTTTATGAACTCAAAGAAAACAAAAAACACTATTTTAATGTCAGCAAAGCGGAATTTGTTCCAATTCCCGGTCAGGATGCTTTTATTATTTTAGATAATGTCCGCGAGAATAAAACCATTTGGCAAAACAAAGATTGTTCTGTTATTGACATTGGTGATGGTATTCTTAATATTGAATTCCATTCCAAAATGAATACTATTGGCGAGGGCGTATTACAAGGCATCAATAGGGGTATTGATTTGGCAGAAGAAGGCTACGAGGGCGTTGTAGTGGGTAATAACGGAGCCAATTTTTCTGCAGGTGCCAATTTGGGTATGATTTTTATGATGGCGGTTGAGCAAGAGTATGATGAGCTAAACACGGCTATCAAATACTTCCAAGATACCATGATGCGCATGCGCTATTCCAGTATTCCCACAGTGGCTGCGCCACACGGGTTAACTCTTGGTGGAGGGTGTGAACTCTCCATGCATGCCGATAAGGTTGTTGCTGCGGCAGAAACCTATATTGGGTTAGTAGAGTTTGGCGTTGGGGTAATTCCTGGCGGTGGTGGTTCTAAAGAAATGACCCTCCGCGCTGCAGACACCTTCCGCAAAAATGATGTTGAGCTAAACGTATTACAAGAATATTTCCTTGCTATTGGTATGGCAAAAGTGTCCACTTCTGGCTACGAGGCGTTTGATTTTGGCATACTTCAAAAAGGCAAAGACACGGTTGTAGTAGATAGCAAACGACAACTCAGTATTGCAAAACAAGAAGCTCTTTTGATGGCACAGCGTGGATACACAAAGCCGCAACTACGTACCGATATTAAAGTTCTTGGAAAACAAGCTTTAGGTATGTTTTTGGTTGGTACAGACAGCATGGAAGCAGGACATTATATTTCCGAATACGACCGAAAAATTGCCAATAAACTGGCATATGTCATGGCTGGTGGAGATTTGTCGCGGGCCACAAAAGTGAGTGAACGCTATTTATTAGAAATTGAGCGTGAGGCGTTTATGTCGCTTTGTGCCGAACAAAAAACATTAGAACGCATTCAACATATGCTAAAAACAGGAAAACCTTTAAGAAATTAACTATGAAAACAGCTTATATCGTACGTGCATATCGCACCGCCGTTGGAAAAGCACCAAGGGGTCTTTTCCGCTTTAAGCGTCCAGATGAACTTGCAGCCGAAACGGTAGCCCACCTCATGAAAACAATCCCCGAACTAGACAAGAAACGTATCGACGATGTCATCGTTGGTAATGCCATGCCAGAAGCTGAGCAAGGGCTAAACATGGCACGTCTCATCTCCCTTATGGGACTAGAAACTGATTCAGTTCCTGGTGTTACTGTTAACCGCTACTGTGCATCTGGATTAGAAACCATTGCAATAGCAACTGCCAAGATTCAATCTGGTATGGCAGACTGCATCATTGCCGGAGGTTCAGAGAGCATGAGTTATATCCCATTTGGTGGATACAAACCTGTTCCTGATTATAAATTGGTGAAAAATGGAAAAGAAGATTACTACTGGGGCATGGGACTTACGGCAGAGGCCGTTGCCAAAGAATACAATATTTCAAGGGAGGACCAAGACGCATTTTCATACGCATCGCATCAAAAAGCACTTGCTAGCATTGAAAATGGTGCTTTTAAAGATCAAATTGCTCCCATCCATATTGAGGAAACATATTTAGAAGGCAATACCAAAAAAACGCGGAGCTATGTTGTAGATTGCGATGAAGGTCCGCGTGCTGATACCACAATAGAAAAGCTAGCAAAACTACGCCCTGTGTTTGCCAACGGGGGGTCTGTTACGGCAGGAAATGCCTCTCAAACAAGCGATGGTGCTGCCATGGTACTAGTAATGAGCGAGGACATGGTAAAAGACTTAGGCGTGACACCCATCGCCCGAATGGTTAGTTATGCCGCTGCAGGCGTTCCTCCTCGTATTATGGGCATTGGCCCTGTAGAAGCCATTCCAAAAGCGCTTAAGCAAGCTGGAATGAAGCAAGAAGATATAGAATTAATTGAGCTAAATGAAGCCTTTGCCTCGCAGTCATTGGCCGTAATACGAACGTTGGAATTAAATCCCGATATCATAAATGTAAACGGCGGTGCCATTGCGCTTGGACACCCTCTTGGGTGTACAGGAACAAAGTTATCGGTGCAACTTTTTGACGAAATGAAAAAGAGAAACAATAAATACGGCATGGTAACCATGTGCGTAGGCACAGGTCAAGGTGCCGCAGGAATTTTTGAACTAGTATAAACCTACAACAATGGAAATAAAAGATAAGTTATCAACAAGAGGAGGAGCATTTGTTTTGCAAGAAACAAATGCTAACGATATTTTCACTCCAGAAGAATTAAATGAAGAACAGCTAATGATGCGAGAAGCCATTAAGGAATTGGTAGATCGTGACGTTTGGCCAGCACGTGAACGTTTTGACAACAAAGACTACGATTACACCTTTGAGCTGATGCGTAAAATCGGTAACTTAGGATTTTTGGGAGTTGGTGTTCCAGAAGCTTATGGAGGACTAGGAATGGGTTTTGTATCAACCATGTTGGTTTGTGAATATATTTCTGGTGCATCGGGCTCACTTTCTACTGCTTTTGGTGCTCATACAGGAATTGGTACTATGCCGATTGTCCTTTACGGAAATGAAGAACAAAAGAAAAAGTATGTCCCCAAACTTGCTTCTGGCGAATGGATTGGGTGTTACTGTCTCACCGAACCTACAGCAGGCTCAGATGCAAATAGCGGAAAAACAAAAGCTGTATTATCTGAGGATGGTACACATTATCTTATTTCTGGACAAAAAATATGGATCTCCAACGCTGGCTATGCAAGTCTAATGATTGTTTTTGCCAGAATCGAGGACGATAAAAACATCACAGGTTTTATTGTACCTAATGACCCTGAGAATGGGATTACAATGGGTGAGGAAGAAAAAAAATTGGGTATCAATGCCTCCTCAACACGTCAAGTGTTTTTTAATGAAACAAAAGTGCCAGTTGAAAATATGCTTTCGGAGCGTGGTAATGGATTTAAGATTGCCATGAATGCCTTAAATGTAGGACGAATTAAGCTTGCTATAGCAACTTTAGATGGACAACGTCGAGTACTTAATGAATCCATTTCGTTTGCAAACCAACGCGTTCAATTTAAGACTCCTATAATTAGTTTTGGAGCTATCAAACAAAAAATAGCCAATATGGCTATGTTTTTATATGCAGGTGAATCAGCTTGCTACCGCGCAGCAAAGAATATTGAAGACCGTATAGCCATTCGTAATGCAAAAGGAGAAAGTCATCAAACGTCAGAGTTAAAAGGAGTTGAGGAATATGTCATCGAATGCTCTATTCTAAAGGTTGCCTGCTCTGAGCACACACAATTTATTTCAGATGAGGGAATCCAAATAATGGGAGGCATGGGCTTTTCGGCTGATATGCCGATGGGAACTGCATGGCGTGATGCCCGTATTGCCCGCATTTACGAAGGAACCAATGAAATTAACCGTATACTTTCAGTGGGTATGCTTATCAAAAAGGCAATGAAAGGGCAACTCGATTTAATCGGGCCTGCCACAGCGGTAGGCGAAGAGCTTTTAGGAGTTCCTAGTTTTGAAATCCCTGATTTCTCGCTCCCTTTAAGCCAAGAAAAATATGTTCTATCCAACCTCAAAAAAGTGTTTTTAATGATTGCTGGTGCTGGCGTTAAAAAATATGGAACAGACCTAGATAAACAGCAACAATTGTTATTGGCTGTTGCCGATATCTTAATCGAAATATATATGGCTGAATCGGCTTTGTTAAGATCGGAGAAGAATGTGGGAACATATGGATTGGAAGCTTATGAGTTTCAAGTAGCCATGAGTCAATTGTATCTATTTCAAGCGGTTGTTAAAATAACAACTAAAGGTCGTGAAGCCATTTTGTCTTTTGCAAATGGAGATGAACAAAAAGCCTTACTTATGGGACTTAAGAGATTTACG
>DLPY01000016.1 GCA_002478685.1 Flavobacteriaceae bacterium UBA7446 | reverse complement strand
TAAATGGACTTTTCAACCATAGACTTTATCGTATTCGCACTTTATGCGCTGATTATTCTCTCAATTGGACTCTTTGTATCCCGCCAAAAGAAGGGGGAGGCCAAAAGCGCCGAGGATTACTTTTTAGCAGGTAAGTCCCTCCCTTGGTGGGCGATTGGCGCTTCGCTCATTGCTGCGAACATCTCTGCTGAGCAGTTTATCGGCATGTCTGGATCGGGTTTTGCACTCGGACTTGCCATTGCCTCCTACGAGTGGATGGCAGCCATCACACTACTTGTTGTTGGAAAATACTTTTTACCCATTTTTATTGATAAGGCACTTTATACTATTCCGGAGTTTATCGAAAAACGATATAGCACTAATCTTAAAACCATATTAGCTGTTTTTTGGATTGCGCTCTTTGTGTTTGTAAACCTAACAACTGTACTTTTTTTAGGTGGGAAAGCACTGGATACCATTGTTGGAAGTGGCGATGGGAGCATCTTACTCAATAGCATTATTGGACTCGGTCTATTCGCTGCGGCCTATTCGCTTTGGGGCGGACTGGCAGCTGTGGCTTGGACTGACGTGGTGCAAGTGGTACTGCTTATTATTGGCGGACTATTGATGGCATACTTTGCACTAGCGAACGTAACAGACTCTGGGAGCTTTATCGATGGATTGAAATACGTCTATGAAAAAGCACCCGAACGCTTTTCGATGATTCTCTCCAAAGGAGAAATCATTACCCCCAACGGACGCGACGCTTGGTGGGATTTGCCAGGTCTTGCGGTGCTTATCGGCGGAATGTGGGTTGCGAACCTCTACTACTGGGGCTTTAACCAATACATCATCCAAAGAACACTGGCAGCTAAAAGCTTAAAAGAAGGACAAAAAGGAATCGTGTTTGCAGCCTTTCTAAAGCTGATTATCCCTGTGATTGTTGTACTTCCCGGTATCATTGCCTATGTGATGAATCTAGACCCTGAAACAGGGACTCTAAATATGGGGCTACTCAGCAGTGAAGGCTTTTTAGGAACCGCGGGTAATGTGGCCAATGACAACGCCGCACCTTGGCTGATTAAAAACTTTATCCCAGTAGGGCTAAAAGGACTCATTCTTGCAGCACTAGCCGCAGCGATAGTATCCTCATTAGCATCGATGATTAACTCCACATCCACCATATTTACCATGGACATCTACAAATCGATGTTCAATAAAAATGCCAACGACAAGCAAATGGTGAAAGTAGGTCGTTTGACAGGACTTGTAGCCCTTATCATCGCTATGCTGATAGCTCCACAATTGGGCAGTCTGGGACAGGTGTTCCAGTTTATACAAGAATATACAGGGGTAGTAAGCCCAGGGATTTTGGCAGTGTTCTTAATGGGACTGTTCTATAAAAAAGCAACGAACAACGCAGCGATATGGGGTGTGATATTGTCCATTCCGATTGCAATGTACTTCAAAGTCGCACCCAACGGCTGGAGTGATGCGGCGATGTTTGTGAACCTTCCGTTTATGCACCAGATGATGCTGACTTGTATAGGAACGCTACTCGTCATCGCAGGAATCAGCAAGCTCGAAGGCAATCAGGATGATCCAAAAGGTATTGTGCTGAGCAAACAGCTCTTCGCTACAGACAAAACCTTCAATGTAGCTGCCTTTGGGGTGTTGTTGATTACAGCACTTTTGTATGCGTTATTTTGGTAATATTTAAAATTTCAATTTCAAAATAAAAAAGTTCGAACCCCTGATATTAACTCCATTTTACATAAAATAGTCCAATTTAACAGAGTAAAACATGAAAATAAAAAAAGGGACAAATCTCAAAAACAAGATTTGTCCCGGTGTGTAGCGGGAGCTGGACTCGAACCAGCGACCTTCGGGTTATGAGCCCGACGAGCTACCTACTGCTCTATCCCGCGATGTAGAAGGCAAAAGTACAAAACTTACCTGATTTGACAATACCTCTTTAGCAATCATTACCTTTGTAACATGCACAAAGCTGGTTTTGTAAATATTATTGGTAGTCCAAATGTGGGTAAGTCTACCCTGACCAATGCTATTTTGGGTCAAAAACTAACCATTACCTCCGCTAAGGCGCAAACCACACGCCACAGAATTTTAGGTATGCATAACACGAACGACTATCAACTCATCCTTTCCGATACACCAGGAATTATTGACCCTGCCTATAAGTTGCAAGAAAGCATGATGGAGGCGGTACAAACCGTTTTTGATGACGCCGATGTATTGGTCTATATGGTTGAAATAGGCGAGAAAAAAGGGAAAAACCAAGAGTTTATTTCCCGATTAGCTAAAACTAACAAGCCCCTTATTTTGGCCATAAATAAAATTGATAAGGGTAACCAAGGACTACTCGAAAAAACCATTGAAGCGTGGAAATTGCAACTACCTAATGCCGATATTTGGAGCATCTCGGCACTAGAAAAATTTCAAATAGATGCACTTGTGACTAAAATTGTGGAATTGCTTCCTGAGCATCCTCCATATTTTCCTAAAGACCAACTTACTGATAGACCTGAACGTTTTGTGGTAAACGAGGTTATAAGAGAAAAAATTTTACTCTCCTTTGATAAAGAAATCCCCTATGCCGTAGAGGTAGAAACGGAATCCTTTAAAGTCAACGAAAACATCATCAAAATCAGCTCCATTATTTATGTGGAGCGTGCTTCGCAAAAAGGTATCTTGATTGGTCACAAAGGAGATGCACTTAAAAAAGTGGGTTCCCTTGCCCGAAAAGAACTTCAACAGTTTTTTGACAAAAAAATACACCTCGAACTCTTTGTGAAAGTAAATAAAGATTGGCGCTCAAACCCAAATGCCCTTAAACGTTTTGGTTATTGACCTCTGTCTAAGTTAACTTTGTAAAAATCTATCATGAGAAACCTAGTAGCTATTGTTGGCAGACCTAATGTTGGTAAATCCACATTATTTAACCGTCTGGTACAGCGGCGGGAGGCTATTGTTGACCCTTCAAGTGGGGTTACGCGTGACAGGCATTATGGTGAATCGGATTGGAACGGTCATGAATTTACGCTTATAGACACAGGTGGATATGTGGTAGGTGGAGACGACGCTTACGAAAAAGAAATTGACCAACAGGTTGAAATTGCCATTGCGGAAGCTGATGCTATTCTTTTTTTGGTAGATGTTGAAACAGGTGTTAACCTAATGGATGAGGAAGTTGCCAAATTACTTCGTAAATCCGATAAGCCCATTTTTTTGGTTGTTAATAAGGTAGATAATGCCCTTCGATTACCAGCAACAGTAGAGTTTTATTCGCTGGCAATGGATAATTTGTATCATATTTCCGCTATGAATGGTGGCGGTACAGGCGAGTTGCTTGATGCATTGGTTGAGGCCCTTCCGAAACAAACTGTTAATACGCGTGAAGGCCTTCCTCGATTTGCGGTGGTGGGGAGACCAAATGCTGGAAAATCTTCTTTTGTTAATGCCCTTATTGGAGAGCCTAGAAATATTGTAAAAGATGAGGCAGGCACCACCCGTGATAGTATTGATACGGTGTATAACCGTTTCGGATTTGAATTTTGTTTGGTAGATACCGCAGGAATCCGACGAAAAGCAAAAGTGAAAGCGAACATAGAATTTTATTCTGTAATGCGTGCCTTGCGCTCCATTGAGTATTCAGATGTGTGCTTGATTGTTTATGACGCTACACGCGGTTTTGATTCCCAAGTGAAAAATATCTTTTGGTTAGCTGCTCGCAACCATAAAGGGGTAGTTGTTTTGGTAAATAAGTGGGATTTGGTTGACAAAAACACACAAAGCTCAAAACAAGTTGAGGAACAAATCCGAGCCGAAATAGCCCCTTTCGTGGATGTGCCTATTGTTTTTATCTCATCACTTACAAAACAACGTGTTTTCAAGGCAATCGAAACTGCAGTTGATGTATTTAAAAGACGTTCGCAGCGTATTCCAACTCGTAAATTAAATGACTTCATTCTTCCCATTATAGAAAAAAACCCACCTCCAGCACTTAAGGGAAAATATGTCAAAATTAAATTTGTTACTCAATTGCATTCTGCACATCCACAATTTGCATTTTTTTGTAACCTGCCGCAGTATGTTAAAGATCCTTACAAGCGTTTTTTGGAAAACAAACTCCGCGCCGAGTATAATTTTAATGGAGTTACAATAGATGTTTTTGCTCGAAAAAAATAAGTATAGTGGCTGCACTTTTTCGCTTTGGACTAGTTGAGTTTAAGTGATTTTGAGCGACGAAAAATTGTATCGAGAACTTACGTTTGACGAATTTATAAAGCAGCTCTTAGTTCTATAACTCAGCCTTAATTCGCAGCAGTTCTTGACGGATTTTTTGCAGTTTTTTGAGTATTTCTAAGTTTCCTTTATTCCCTTTTGTCAACTGTTTTTTTGCACCTTCCAGCGTAAATCCACGCTCCTTAACCAGAGAATAAATCAATTCAAACTTTTCTATGTCTTTAGCAGAAAATTTTCGTGTTCCACTTTGTGTTTTTTTTGGACTAATGATTTGAAATTCCTTTTCCCAAAAGCGAATAAGCGACGGCTTTACCTCAAATGCATTGGCCACTTCTCCAATGCTATAATAAAGTTTTTCGGGCAGTTGATGGCGCATTTAGTCAAGCGATTGATTTTCCTTATTAGCAGCTTCTAACATTGCTTCAAACTCCTCGGGATTTAAATCACCAGAGTAAAAATTAATTGGATTAACCGCCTTGCCGTCTTTTTGAATTTCATAGTGAAGGTGCGGTGCTTGTGAGCGCCCCGTATTCCCCACATATCCAATAATATCTCCGCGTTTAACACGTTGACCTCTTTTAACATTGTATCCGCTCAAGTGTGCATAAAGTGTCACATAACCAAACCCATGATCAACACGGATGTGTTTTCCGTAGCCAAGTGACCTTGCATCTGCACGTTTAATAGTTCCATCACTTGTAGCATAAACCGGTGTTCCTCGAGGTGCGGTAAAATCCATCCCTTTGTGACGTCGGCGAGCTTTGGTGAAGGGATCTGTTCGCCAACCAAACCCAGACGCCATACGAGTCAAATCGTCGTTTGCAATAGGCTGGATAGATGGTATGGCTGCTAAAAGTTTTTCTTTGTCAACCGCTAAACGTTGTATTTCGTCAAAAGATTTAGACTGTACTACCATTTGTTTAGATAGTATATCAAGCCTTTTAGTAGTACTGATAATAACATCAGAATTGGTAAAACCTTCTAAATTTTTATATCTATTGGCGCCTCCAAATCCAGCTTTTCGAACATCCTCAGAAATAGGATTTGTTTCAAAAACTACTCTGTATATTTGGTTATCACGTTCTTGCAAATGTTCCAAAACTTCTTCAACATGTGTCATTTTACGTTGCAATTGCTCGTAGTTCAACTTGTAGTTTTCAAGCTCTCGAGCTTGTGAAATTTCAGTTGGTGTACTCAGCAAGGAGGTAGAAAGCAAAAACAGCATAAACCCCACACCAAATAAGGCAGCTGCAGTAACAAATGCCAATACATTGCGTACTTTTCGTCGGTTTTTTACCTCAATCTTTCGATAAGAAAGACTCTCTTGATCGTAGTAATACTTAACCTTTGCCATTCAGTAAAATGTACTATTTTTACTCAGTTGAAATGAGTATCAAACAAAGATACATAATTCAGACCAACCATTAAACGGTTTCATGAAAGCACAACAAATCCGAGCGCAATTTTTAGACTTTTTCGCTGCTAAAAACCACAAAATTGTTCCTTCTGCACCCATGGTTATGAAGGATGATCCAACACTAATGTTTACCAACGCTGGTATGAATCAGTTTAAAGAATATTTTTTGGGAAACAAAAAAGCGAAAGACGACCGTATTGCAAACACCCAAAAATGCCTTCGGGTTTCGGGCAAACACAACGATTTGGAAGAGGTTGGAAAAGACACCTATCACCACACCATGTTTGAGATGTTGGGCAATTGGAGCTTTGGTGATTATTTTAAGCAAGAGGCTATTGCCTATGCGTGGGAATTCCTCACCGAAGTGATGAACATCGATAAAAACGAATTATATGTTACTGTTTTTGAGGGAGATGATTCTGAGGGATTAGATAGCGATAATGAAGCCATTTCATTTTGGAAAGCACATATTGCTCCTGAGCGTATTTTGATGGGCTCCAAAAAAGATAACTTTTGGGAAATGGGCGATCAAGGTCCTTGCGGCCCATGTTCTGAAATTCATGTTGACATTAGAAGTGACGAAGAAAAAGCTAAAATTTCAGGAGCTGAACTTGTCAACCAAGATCACCCTCAAGTAGTTGAGGTATGGAATTTGGTATTTATTGAATTCAATAGAAAAGCAAACGGTAAACTTGAAAAATTACCCGAGAAACACGTGGACACGGGCATGGGCTTTGAGCGTTTGTGTACGATTGTTCAAGGTGTGCAATCTAATTATGATACCGATGTATTTACGCCGCTTATTCGAGAAATTGAAACCCGCACAACTTCTACTTACGGCAAGAATGAACAAACCGACATTGCTATTCGTGTAATTGCTGACCATCTTAGAGCAGTTTCTTTTTCTATTGCCGACGGGCAACTTCCATCCAACAACGGCGCCGGCTATGTGATTCGTCGGATTTTACGACGTGCTATTCGCTATGGCTAT
Source organism: Flavobacteriaceae bacterium UBA7446 (assembly GCA_002478685.1). Taxonomy (GTDB): domain Bacteria; phylum Bacteroidota; class Bacteroidia; order Flavobacteriales; family Flavobacteriaceae; genus UBA7446. Next base: position 2,732 of record DLPY01000016.1, on the reverse strand, counting down.
ACTTTTTTGCATCAAAAAGAGCCGTTTATTTTTGCCTTAGTAGAAATGCTAATCAGCCAAATGGGTACTGCTTTTTTAGAATTAAAAGCACAGCAAAACTTAATTCAAAATGTCATAAAAGAAGAGGAGCAATCTTTCTTAAAAACATTGGCCCAAGGTCTAGTCATGCTACAACAGTTGATAGCCTCAAACAATGGCAAAGAACTTTCTGGCGCAAAGGCTTTTGAGCTTTACGACACCTTTGGTTTCCCTGTTGACCTTACGGCGCTCATCCTTTCGGAACACGGCATGACGCTCAATGAATCGGATTTTAATGCTGAAATGGAAAAACAAAAAGCACGTTCACGAGCTGCGGCGCAAGTCGAAACCGAAGATTGGATTGAGCTTAGAGGCGATAAAGAGGAGGAATTTGTAGGCTATGATACGCTAAAAGTGCCCGTTCGCATTGTGCGCTACCGTAAAATAACCACCAAAAGTGGCACATCCTTTCAGTTAGTGTTTAATCTCACGCCATTTTACCCAGAAGGAGGTGGGCAAGTAGGCGATAAAGGCTATTTGGAAGCGCCAAACGGAAACGTGGCATACATCATCGACACTAAGCGAGAAAATAATTTGATTATTCACGTAGTTAACCAACTCCCTGAAGATTTAAATGCTACGTTTACTGCGGTGGTAGATGCTCAAAAACGTGCTGCTACGGCAAGCAATCACACGGCAACACACTTGTTGCATCAAGGTCTTCGTTCGATTTTGGGAGACCACGTTACCCAAAAAGGCTCTATGGTACGTTCGGGATATTTGCGTTTTGATTTTTCGCACTTTGCCAAACTTACACTAGATGAACTCACTTCAGTTGAAGCATTTGTCAATGCGAGGATTGAAGAGCAAATCCATTTAGAAGAACACCGAAACATGCCTTTCCAACAGGCTATGGACAGCGGTGCCATGGCATTGTTTGGTGAAAAATACGGCGATACGGTGCGCACCATTCGCTTTGGTGAATCAATGGAATTATGCGGAGGAACACACGTTGCCAATACGGCAGAACTGTGGCACTTTACCATTACTGCAGAGTCGGCGGTGGCATCTGGCATTCGACGTATTGAAGCAGTTACCGCTGATGAAGCTAAAAAATTGGTTTACGACCAAGCCGCTATGGTTGACGCGCTGAAAGTGCAATTAAAAAACCCAAAAAATGTACTACAGTCGGTTCAGGTACTACAAGACGATAATGCAAAACTACGCAAAGAAATAGAGCAGTTGAACAAGCACCTAGTAAAACAGTTGATTGCGAAATTGGAAACCCGTATTTCTGTTGATAATGATATTTCCTGCTTATTTGAGGAAGTTGATTTGGATGCTATGGCTATGAAAGATGCATTGTTCCAATTGGGGCAAAATCGCGACAATTTGGTTGCTGTTTTGGCAAGTCGGAAAAACAACAAGCCAACGTTGGCTTGTTATGTTTCCAAAACTCTTGCTCAAAAAGGGAACATTACTGCCAATATGATTATTAAAGAAATTGGAATTCATATACAGGGCGGTGGGGGCGGACAACCGTTCTTTGCTACGGCAGGTGGTAAAAACCCCGATGGTATTGCCAATGCCTTAGCGGCTGCAAAAGAGTCCGTTTTAAAGTAACTCATTAACTATTCACTAAAATCTATTCACTTGTATTGGGCGGGTAGGCAGCTAAAATTTCAGCTACAAACGCACGTATGCGTTCTTCACGTTCCTGAGGTGTGCCTTTGCTCAAACTTCCCGTGCCTTTGCCTTGCCAAATCAGTTTTTTAGTTGACGCATCAATAATGTCAATATAAAGCACGCCTGTTGTAGAGGTGTTTACATTATAGGGTCTATTGAAACCCCAGCCCCAGCCCCAACCGCCATAAAGACCGTAAAATGGACCACCCCAACCCAAATAGCTTTCGCTAACACGCACGTTTTTTTCGGCTTTGGTGTGAAAACTTATGAGTACATCTGGTGTTTCAGAGGCGGTAAATCCTTTGGTAGCAAGGGTGTTTTCAAGTGCCCTAAGCACACGGCGTTTGTCCAAATCGGAGATTTCAACCTTGTCTATTCCAGGTTTAAAAAACGCATATGTAGAGTAGGTGTCAAAATTTATGTTTGTATCATAATCGCTTGAAACACGAATTGAAGCACAAGAAGTTAGAAGGAGCGCAGTAGCAAAAAGAAGAAACCGTTTCATTGTATAATTTTTCTAAAATTACACAAAAAACATGCCGAAAAGCAGACTATATTTCTGTGAGTAGCATTAACACTCTATAAATCAATATCCTATTTTTGAATATGGATTTTTCTCAACCAATAAACCAAAAATTGGATTTAGCTACATTTGCTTCTGCAAAGATTTCGGTACACCTAAAACGAGAGGATATGGTTTTTCCACTTGCTTCGGGAAATAAGTGGCGCAAACTAAAATATAACCTTGCCGCATTCAAGGCATCTGAGGCAAATGCATTGCTCACTTTTGGAGGGGCTTTCTCCAACCATCTTGCTGCCGTGGCAGCAGTAGGCGCGAACCATGGCATTGCTACTATGGGTATTGTTCGTGGGGAGGAGTTAGCGCATAAACCACTTAATCCAACCCTTGCAACATGCCAACGAAATGGGATGCAACTCTTTTTTGTTTCAAGAGAAGAATACCGCCAAAAGGAAGAAAGCAAAACGGTTTTAGGATTGAAAAATTCACATGGTACATTGTATGTTTT
>DLPY01000037.1 GCA_002478685.1 Flavobacteriaceae bacterium UBA7446 | reverse complement strand
TATGAGCAATATGCATTTTTAAACAGAGCAACAGGTCCATATTGGTGGGCATATTGGGCAATGATGACGTGTAACGTATTCTCACCACAGCTCATGTGGTTTAAAAAACTAAGAACGAGTATAATGTTCTCGTTTATCATTTCCATTGTAGTAAATATCGGAATGTGGTTTGAGCGGTTTGTAATTATCGTAACATCCCTACACCGTGATTATTTACCTTCTTCATGGACGATGTTCTCACCTACGTTTGTAGATATTGGAATTTTCATTGGAACGATTGGATTCTTCTTTGTGTTGTTCTTGTTGTATGCACGTACCTTCCCTGTAATAGCACAGGCAGAAGTAAAATCGATTTTGAAATCATCAGGAGATAAATACAAAAACACCCATAACCATGAGTAGTAAATTAGTACACGCAGTTTATGACGATGATGATACGCTTTTGCATGCTGTAAAAGATGTAAAAAAAGCGGACTATCACATTGAGGAAGTATTTACCCCATTCCCAGTACACGGATTGGATCACGCTATGGGATTGGCAGGAACGCGTATTGCGGTGGCTGCTTTTATGTATGGCATTTTAGGATTTACGGTTGCCGTTGTTATGATTAATTATATTATGATTGAGGATTGGCCACAAAACATTGGTGGAAAACCAAGCTTTTCGTTTATAGAAAACCTACCTGCGTTTATCCCTGTAATGTTTGAAATGACGGTTTTTTTTGCAGCACACCTTATGGTGATTACATTCTACCTGCGTAGCAAATTATGGCCCTTTAAAAAAGCTCAAAACCCGATGCCTGAAACCACAGACGACAAGTTCTTAATGCAAGTAGCCGTTGAGGTTGACGAGAGAAAATTAATGACCCTGTTAAAAAAATCAGGGGCTATAGATATCAGTATTCACGAAAACGAGCAAGCATGAAAAATATAATTCTTTTGTTTATATTAAGTTCGCTCTTGTTGGTATCTTGCTTTGATGCGTCAAAACCCAATTACCAATATTTCCCGAACATGTACGAATCTGTTGGGTATGAAACCTATGCAGAGTCTAATGCATTTGCAAATGGCATTGAGGCACAACTTCCTGCTGATGGATCTGTTGCACGCGGTTGGGTTCCTTACGATTACCCCAACACAAACGAAGGCTACGAAGACGCAAAAGCCAACTTGGTTTCGCCACTTGTGCAAACCGATGTACATCGTGCAGAAGGCAAAGAACTCTACGGGGTTTATTGTGCTGTTTGCCACGGTTCTAAAGGAGATGGTCAAGGCATCTTGATGACACGCGAAAAGTTTTTGGGAATCCCAAGCTATGCCGACAGGGATATCACGGAAGGAAGTATTTACCATGTATTGATGTATGGTAAAAATGCGATGGGCTCGCACGCAGGGCAAGTGAACGCCACTGAGCGCTGGCAAATTGCACAACATGTAATGTATTTACGTAACGAATTGACAAAATAATTTGGCCATGTACATCTTTGCTTTACGACTAAAAATTACCGCTTTTGTTCTTATGGGACTTGGCTTTATTGGGTTAGCTATTGGTTTTGCTAGTGCACCTTCTACGGTGGCTGAAGCACAGGCTATGGTTGCCGATGCCCACGGCGGACACGGAGATGCTCACGGGAGTGAACATAATACACACGATACACATGCGACTGACAGCAACAAAAAAGATAATCATCATGATGATGTAAATCATGCAACAACTCACGCTCATGGCGAGTATCCCGATGACGCGCACGGGAATGACAAACATGCTGATGATCATCACGGCGAACATCTGTTGCATCAATTGCAAAACAAGCCTTGGGCGGCGCTTTACGTAGCAGCATTCTTTTTCTTTATGATTGCTCTTGGAGCCCTTTTATTTTATGCAATTCAGCGTGCTGCACAAGCCGGATGGTCTATTTTGCTCTACCGTGTAATGGAGGGAATTGCTGCGTATTTGGTACCCGGCTCCATAATTATTTATGTGTTTTTGATGCTTACTGGACTTCATGCAAATCATCTTTTTGTTTGGATGGATGCCGATACGGTAGCACACGATGAAATCATTCAAGGTAAACAGGGGTATTTAAATGTGCCGTTTTTTCTTATCCGTGCTGCTATCTACCTCTTAGGTTGGAATGCCTATCGTTATTTTTCACGCAAGTTTTCATTGGCGCAGGACAACGCCCCTTCAGGAGATATAAGCAATCATAAAAAGAACTTCCGAATCTCGGCGGGATTCTTGGTATTCTTCTTTGTTACTGAATCTATGATGGCATGGGATTGGATTATGTCGTTAGACCCACACTGGTTTAGTACGTTATTTGGTTGGTATGTGTTGGCAAGTATGTTAGTAACAGCTGTTACAGTAATTGCGCTTGTATCTATTTACCTCAAATCTAAGGGATATTTACCCAAAGTGAATGATAGCCACTTGCACGATTTGGCAAAGTTTATGTTTGGGCTTAGTGTCTTCTGGACCTATCTGTGGTTCTCACAGTTTATGCTGATTTGGTATTCTAATATCCCAGAGGAAGTAACCTATTTCCTTACTCGAATTGATGATTATAACTTACCATTTTTTGGTATGCTCGTGATGAATTTTATTTTCCCACTACTTATTTTAATGAGTAGTGATTATAAACGCTCCAATTGGATTATCGTAATGGCAGGTATCATCATCGTGCTTGGTCATTACATAGATATTTTCAACATGATTATGCCTGCTACTGTTGGTGATCAATGGTTTATCGGTTGGGCTGAAATAGGTGGATTCCTATTCTTTGCGGGACTGTTTATCTATGTAGTGTTCCGTGAGCTAAGCAAAGCACCGCTAGAGGCAAGTGGCGATCCGTATGTTGGAGAGAGTGAACGATTTGTATATTAATAGAATAAGTAAATGAATGCAGTTATTCTTTTCGCGATTTTGGTTTTAGTGGGTGTTGCCATTTGGCAAATCACCAAGATTTTTGAGCTTTCGCAGCTACGTCAAACCAAAGACGACTCGCAAGTTGCTAACGACCAAGACAACCACCGTAACGGACAGTTAATGTTTGTTTTTTTGGTATTCATCTACTTGCTCACCATATATTCATTTTGGGCATGGGGTGATGTGCTTCTCCCAGAATCAGCATCCGAGCACGGACAAGATATCGATCGTTTGATGTGGATTTCGTTTGCACTTATCTTTTTTGTGCAAACTATTACTCAAGCATTACTTCACTATTTCTCTTGGAAATACCGTGGTCGTAAAGGTCAAAAAGCATTGTTTTATGCGGAAAACGATAAGCTTGAATTTATTTGGACGATTATTCCTGTATTCACATTGGCAGTATTGATTATGTACGGACTATTCACGTGGACAGCTATTATGAACATTGAAGAAAACGATGAGGCATTGGTGGTAGAACTTTATGCGCAACAGTTCAACTGGAAGGCACGCTATGCCGGTGCTGATGGTGTTTTGGGCGATGCCAACGTTCGTTTTTTGCAAGATTATGACGGACTAAACTTGGTTGGAATTGATTCTTCTGATCCAAATGGACTGGATGACGTTGTGGTGCAAGAATTGCACCTACCAAAAGGCAGAGAGGTGATTTTTAAAATGCGCTCACAAGACGTATTGCACTCGGCATATATGCCGCACTTTAGAGCACAAATGAACTGTGTACCAGGGATGATTACCGAATTTGCGTTTACACCAACGATGACAACTGAAGAAATGCGCCAAACACCTGAAATGGCAGCTAAGGTTGAAAGGATTAATAAAATTAGATATGAAAATAGTCAAGCCTTAATGGCTAATGGCGAGGAAGGTTTAGACGCATATCAATTTGATTATTTGTTACTTTGTAATAAAATTTGTGGTGCATCGCATTACAATATGCAAATGAAAATTGTTGTAGAAGAAGAGAAAGATTTTAACAACTGGTTGGCTCAGCAAACTACCTTTGCACAATCCATCCAACAGTAAAAAGATAACTATGGGATCAGATCACGCACATCATAAAGAAACGTTTATTACCAAGTACATCTTTAGTCAAGACCATAAGATGATTGCAAAGCAATATCTTATCACAGGTCTAATTATGGGAATTATCGGAATTGCCATGTCGCTACTCTTTCGTTTGCAGTTGGCTTGGCCAGAAAAGTCATTTGTTGTTTTTGAAACGTTTTTAGGGAAATGGGCACCTGAAGGTGTTATGGATCCTAATGTTTATTTGGCGTTGGTAACCATTCACGGTACATTGATGGTGTTTTTTGTACTCACAGCAGGATTGAGTGGTACGTTTAGTAACTTGCTTATTCCATTGCAGATAGGTGCACGTGATATGGCATCAGGACTATTAAACATGATTTCGTACTGGCTGTTTTTCCTTTCTTCGGTAATCATGATTGCATCGCTTTTTGTAGAGTCTGGGCCAGCTGCAGCGGGCTGGACTATTTATCCGCCCCTTAGTGCATTGCCACAGGCACAACCCGGTTCTGGATTAGGTATGACGCTTTGGTTGGTGTCTATGGCGATTTTTATTGCGTCGTCATTGTTAGGGTCGTTGAACTATATTGTAACAGTAATTAATTTACGTACTAAAGGGATGTCCATGACACGCTTACCGCTTACCATTTGGGCATTCTTTGTAACGGCAATTATCGGTGTGGTTTCATTCCCAGTATTGCTTTCTGCGGCATTGCTACTTATCATGGATAGAAGTTTTGGAACATCGTTCTTCTTATCGGATATTTTTATTCAAGGTGAGGTATTGCATTATCAAGGAGGTTCACCTGTTTTGTATGAGCACTTATTCTGGTTTTTAGGTCATCCCGAAGTCTATATTGTACTACTTCCTGCGTTGGGAATTACCTCTGAAGTGTTGGCAACAAATGCTCGTAAACCTATATTTGGATATCGTGCCATGGTAGCGTCTATTTTGGCGATTGCCTTTCTATCCACTATCGTTTGGGGACACCATATGTTTATTTCAGGAATGAATCCGTTCTTAGGGGCGGTATTTACATTTACCACGCTATTGATTGCCATTCCATCAGCGGTAAAAGCATTTAACTACATTACTACCTTGTGGAAAGGAAACCTCCAAATGAATCCAGGAATGTTATTCTCCATCGGCTTAGTTTCTACCTTTATTTCGGGAGGTCTTACAGGAATTATTTTAGGCGATAGTACGTTGGACATTAACGTACACGACACCTATTTTGTAGTTGCGCACTTCCATTTGGTTATGGGAATTTCGGCACTCTATGGATTGTTTGCAGGGGTTTATCATTGGTTTCCAAAAATGTTTGGTAGGATGATGAACAAAAACTTAGGATACGTCCATTTTTGGGTAACCGCAGTTTGTGCCTATGGCGTTTTCTTTCCGATGCACTTTATTGGCATGGCAGGATTACCGAGACGTTATTACTCCAATACAGCATTCCCATACTTTGACGACCTTGCTAATATCAACGTGATTATTACTATTTTTGCGCTTATTGCAGGTGCTGCACAGTTGGTATTCTTATACAATTTTATTTACAGCATTTTTTACGGCAAGAAGACCATACAAAACCCATGGAAGTCCAACACCCTTGAATGGACAGCTCCTGTAAAACACATTCACGGAAACTGGCCTGGTGCTATTCCACACGTTCATCGTTGGGCATACGATTATTCAAAGCCCGGACATGATGAGGATTTCATTCCTCAAAACGTTCCCTTGGCTGAAGGCGAAGAAGAACGACAACATTAAATTAAAGCTCCTTTACGGGGCTTTTTGTTTTATGTATCTTTGAATAGATGAATGAGCATCTAGACCCTACAAGCGAACACCTTAGTCACGAAGAGCATGATATAGACCGTGCGTTGCGGCCGCTTAGCTTTGATGATTTTAGCGGACAGCCGCAGGTGCTTGAAAACCTCGAGATTTTTGTCGCTGCTGCTAACCAACGTGAAGAACCGCTTGATCATACCCTTTTGCACGGCCCACCAGGACTGGGGAAAACCACCTTAGCACATATTTTGGCGCATGAGCTGGACGTGAATCTAAAACTTACTTCAGGTCCTGTGCTGGACAAGCCCGGTGACTTGGCAGGGTTGCTCACTAACCTTCAGCCCAGAGATGTTTTGTTTATCGATGAGATTCATCGTCTAAGTCCAGTTGTGGAGGAGTATTTGTACTCCGCCATGGAGGATTATCGTATCGATATCATGATTGAAACAGGCCCAAATGCACGTTCTGTACAAATCGAATTAAGCCCATTTACGCTTGTGGGTGCCACCACACGCTCAGGATTGCTCACAGCACCCATGCGAGCTCGTTTTGGCATCAACAGCAGATTGGAGTATTATTCAACCGAGGTTTTAGCGGGAATTGTAACACGCAGCGCAGGAATCCTAAATGTTCCGATTGAAGAAATAGCCGCCATAGAAATTGCGAGTAGAAGTCGTGGCACACCACGAATTGCTAATGCGCTCTTGCGCCGTGTGCGTGATTTTGCGCAAATCAAAGGAAACGGAACCATTGACTCTTCCATAACTCAAATAGGATTAAAAGCACTAAACGTTGATGCCAACGGATTGGACGAAATGGACAACAAAATACTAACTACGCTGATTGATAAATTCAAAGGGGGACCCGTGGGTATTAACACGTTGGCAACGGCAGTCTCTGAAAATGGCGAAACTATTGAAGAGGTCTATGAGCCTTTTCTGATTCAAGAAGGGTTTTTGGTTCGAACTCCTCGTGGCAGGGAAGTAACCGAAAAGGCATATACACACTTAGGCAGAACTAAGCCTAATGCTCAAAAAGGGTTGTTTTGAGTAGTGAAGCTCGTGCTGCTATCGTAAAACAAATTGCCCAACGCTTGGGCTTTATGGCATGCGGCATTTCAAAAGCTACTTTTTTGGAAGAAGAAGCTTCCAGATTAGAATCGTGGCTAATGCAAAACCATCATGGAGAAATGGGCTATATGGCACGCAATTTTGACAAGCGCATAGACCCTCGTAAACTTGTTCCGGGAGCCAAAAGTGTAGTGTCGTTATTGTATAATTATTATCCCAATGCATCGCAAAAAGATAAAGATGCACCCAAGCTTGCACGTTATGCGTATGGAAAAGATTATCATCCTATCATTAAAGACAAACTCTTTGAATTTATGCACGAAATTCAAACCAAAATAGGTGCCGTAGAAGGGCGTGTTTTTGTAGATTCTGCACCAGTGCTAGAAAAAGTTTGGGCTGCCAAAAGTGGTTTGGGCTGGGTAGGAAAAAACACCAATTTGATTCGAAAGCAAAATGGTTCCTATTTTTTTATTGCTGAACTTATCATCGATTTAGAACTTGCTGCTGACCAAGCAGTTACCGACCATTGTGGATCGTGTACTGCTTGCTTAGATGCTTGTCCAACCAATGCATTTGTAGCTCCCTATAAGTTAGATGCTAGCAAGTGTATCTCGTATTTTACGATTGAACTCAAAGACGCCATTCCTAACGAAGTTAAGGGACAGTTTGATGACTGGGCATTTGGTTGCGACATTTGTCAAGAGGTGTGTCCTTGGAATCGATTTTCTACACCGCACAACGAACCTCAGTTTGAGCCAAATCCTGAGCTCATGCAACTCTCAAAAAATGACTGGCATGAAATTACAGAGGAGGTTTTTAACCGCTTATTTGAAGTAAGTGCTGTTCAGCGTACAGGTTTTAATGGGCTAAAACGTAACTTGGAGTTTCTAAAATAGCAGGAATTTCTCAAAACCATGACTAGATGAGTAAAGAAACTTAACGCCGCAAGACGCTCATTTATCACGCAAAGCCAAAGCCTGGAAACCTTAGAGTTTGAAGCATATATTCAAATCATTGACCCAAAAATAGAGGAAGTAAACATACTTCTTTTTCTAGATCTAGAATCCAGCAAAAATTGCCTATAACCGAATCAAAGAATTAGAGGTTGCCCTTACATTGACCCAATTATAATGGGACTAAAGCACGTTGTGCATATTTTGCTATTCGGCCCAAGTGTAGATGCATTTGTTCATATGACAGCCGTTACCGTAGTGGATACACAAAACAAAAAAACTTAATCTAAAACACCACTTTTTGTCTAAAATTACAAGCTAAATGAACTAAAAAATGGATTTATTAGCTCACTTGCTTTGAATCCGAATTGAAACTCTAAGTAATTAATAAAATGAATATTTTTAGAGCTGAATAAGCATTAATTTTGTTTGTCCCAAAATAAAAAAAATGCAAACCTTAGGAGAGTTTCTAATTGCTAATCAGCAAAAACATCCAAATAGCACAGGAGAATTCAGTCGCCTTATTCACGCACTTAGGTTAGCTTCAAAAGTAGTTAGCCACGAAGTTAATAAAGCAGGAATTGTAGATATTTTAGGTGATGCAGGTACAACCAACATTCAAGGCGAGTCTCAACAAAAATTAGATGTTTTTGCACACAATCTTTTCATTGAGGCATTAAAAAATCGAAACATTGTTTGTGGTATTGCAAGTGAGGAAGTGGATGATTTTATACCTGTGAACACATCTTTTAGCAAAAAAAACAACTATATTGTACTTATTGACCCACTTGATGGCTCGTCCAATATAGACGTTAATGTTTCTGTGGGAACTATTTTTTCCATTTATAGACGAAAAACCTCATTTGATCAAGATGTAACTATAGAAGATTTTTTACAACCCGGTATAAATCAAGTAGCTGCTGGATATATTTTGTACGGCACATCAACAATGCTTGTTTACACTACTGGCGATGGCGTAAATGGGTTTACTTTGAACCCCGCCATTGGAACGTTTTATTTGTCGCATTCAAACATTAAACTAAAGCCTCATGGGCATATTTACTCCATTAACGAGGCTAACTTTTCTACATTCCCAGAAGAAATCAAACAATACCTTATTGAAAGAAAACAGCATGACCCGCAATATTCTACGCGTTACATTGGTTCAATGGTTTCTGATATTCATCGTAATATCTTTAAGGGTGGAATTTTTTTATACCCTCCAAACGCTAAAAGTCCAAAAGGAAAGCTTAGATTGTTGTATGAATGTAATCCGATAGCTTTTATTATAGAGCAAGCAGGAGGTTTGGCAATTAGTATGAAGCAACGAATTTTAGAAATTCAACCTGAAACGCTCCACCAGCGAACTTCCTTTTTTTGCGGCAATAAAGAAATGATACAAATACTTCAGAAGCACTTAACTAAAAACAATTTTAATGGAGGCTAAATTCAATTTGGACAAATACGGAATACACCCAAAAAAATTACACCGAAACCTTTCACCTGCTCAACTGTATTCTAAGGCGCTTCGTTATGATCTGAGCGCAGTCATTTCAGATAAAGGTGCCTTAATTGTTCGATCGGGAGAAAAAACAGGACGCAGCCCTAATGACAAACGTATTGTAAAAGAACCTAACACGCAAGACGACATTTGGTGGGGAGATATAAACATCCCTATGGATGGCAACACCTTTCGAATCAATCGCCAACGCGCAATAGACTACTTTAATACAAAAACTAGAATTTATGTTGTAGATGGTTTTGCAGGATGGGATAAAAATTATCGTAAAAAAATACGTGTAATTTGCACCCGACCATACCATGCTTTGTTTATGCAAAACATGTTAATTCGCCCAAATACCGATGAATTGAAAGTGTTTGGCAACCCCGACTATGTGATTTACAATGCAGGAGAATTTACAGCAAATCAATACACGAGTTTTATGAAAACAAAAACAAGTATTGACTTAAGTTTCGAGGATAATGAATTTCTAATTTTAGGGACACAGTATGCTGGTGAAATGAAAAAAGGTATTTTTTCAATTATAAATTACATCATGCCTAAACAAGGTGTTTTGTCCATGCACTGCTCTGCAAATGAGGGAAATAAAGGAGATGTTTCGCTTTTTTTTGGATTAAGTGGCACTGGAAAAACGACCCTTTCTGCAGACAGCAATCGTGCATTAATTGGAGATGATGAACATTGTTGGTCTGACAATGGGGTTTATAATGTGGAAGGCGGATGCTATGCTAAAGTGGCGGCATTAAGTAAGAAAAAGGAGCCTGAAATTTACAATGCAATTAAGTTTGGAACTGTATTGGAAAATGTGGCTTATGACCCTAGAACCCATAAAGTAGATTATGAAAATACGTTAATAACCGAAAACACTCGCGCTGCGTACCCAATTGAGTTTATTGAAAAAATAAAAACCCCATGCGTTGGAGGGCACCCTAAAAATATCATTTTCTTGACTTGCGATGCTTTTGGCATACTTCCTCCTGTTTCTAAATTGTCTGCTAAGCAAGCAATGTATCATTTTATAAGTGGTTATACGGCTAAAATAGCAGGAACAGAAATGGGAATAAGTGAGCCTGTAGCTACCTTTTCAACCTGTTTTGGTGCAGCTTTTATGGTTTTGCACCCTTTTGAGTATGCAAATCTTTTAGAACAAAAAATCAACAAGCACAATACAAATGTTTGGTTGGTAAACACGGGTTGGATTGGCGGAGGATTTAAAGATGGGAATCGCATTGCACTTCAATATACACGAGCCATAATTGATGCAATACACGACGGAAGTCTTGCCAAAGAAACATTCAATAAACTGGAGATATTCAATCTAGATATTCCTGAAAAAATCAACAATGTTCCAAATGATATTTTAAACCCAGCATTGTTTTGGAAGGATGAAAACCAATACTGGAAAAGCGCCAAAAAACTTGCTAAATTATTTGTGGATAATTACAAACAATTTGGAACTGACACAACTAATAAGCTAATAAAGGCAGGGCCAAGACTATGATTTTTTAACTTAAACAGGTTGTAACTTTTAGATTATTTTGTAATCAATTAGTCCATAAAACTTTTTATTCCGAAGTTTATGGCGTAATTACAGCAATGATAACACAGCTAAAAGGAAGACTTGTAAGCAAAGCACCAACTACGCTTGTTGTTGACTGTGGCGGAGTTGGCTATGAAGTACACATTTCCCTTCACACTTTTGGGCAATTACCCGATGATGAATTCATTCGAATTTTCACCCATCACCAGGTGCGAGAAGATGCACAAACCTTATATGGTTTTATGGAGCAAGTTGAGCGCAGCGTATTTCGTTTGTTGTTAAGTGTAAGCGGTATTGGTGCCAATACGGCTCGAACCGTACTTTCTTCTATGAATCCGCAAGAGGTGGTTCAAGCCATTCAAACAGATAATGTGGCAGCCATACAAGCCATAAAAGGAATTGGTGCTAAAACGGCACAGCGTGTAATTGTAGATTTGAGAGATAAGGTACTTGGGTTGCTAGAAGAAGGAGAAATTGGCACTGTTTCAAACAATACACAGCGCGATGAAGCGTTATCTGCATTGAGTGTATTAGGCTATCCAGTAAAACAAACACAAAAGATAGTGGATGCGTTGCTACAAGTAGAACCCAACATGCCAATTGAACGTATCATCAAAAATGCGCTCAACAAATTATAATGAACATTAAAGCCTGTTTAAAATACGGTTTATTTTTGGCTCTCATTTTGGCAATGACTACAACAGCTTTTGCTCAAAATACGACTTCTAATGACAGTCTGGTTTTAGCACCAAACCTGCAGCAAATTTCCCTAAAGCAAAAACCCTCTTCTTTTGATTCATCATATACCTACGACCCAAAGCTCAACTTGTACTTTTACAATGTAAAAGTTGGGGAAATTAATGTTAATCAACCATTAGTCCTTACTCCCAATGAATATCGCAGGCGTGTAGTTGCAGAAAAAACACGCTCTTATTTAAGAAACAAACAGCAAGCCCTTGCGGGATTGGTAGACGATGAAGATACACAGCAGGACTTATTGCCAGACTATTATGTGAACTCTAAATTTTTTGAAAAGATTTTTGGTAGCAACGAAATAAATATCCGTCCGCAAGGTTCTGCTAGTATTGATTTGGGACTACGCTATCAAAAATCTGGAAACCCCAGTCTATCTCCCAGAAACCAAAGTAGTCTTGGGTTCGATTTTAATCAACGAATTAACCTTAGCCTTTCTGGAACCATAGGTACTCGGCTAAAAGTAAATGCCAACTACGATACCCAATCTACTTTTGATTTTCAGCGCATCATTAAACTCGATTTCTTTCCAGAAGATTTAGTTCCAAGTAGTGTTTCAAATACCATTAATAGAGGAAAAGAACTTGTTGGAAAGCGAAAAGATTTGGTTGGCAATGGGGAAAATGTATTAAACAATGCAAAAAATTTAGCCGAGCAAGGTATTAGTGGAAATGAAGACGGTATTCTTCAAAAACTAGAAGTGGGAAACGTGAATATGCCTCTCAATAGTTCTCTTATTTCAGGCGCTCAGAGCTTATTTGGAGTTAAAGCGCAACTCAAATTTGGTGATACCGACATTGCTGCGGTAATTTCAGAACAACGCTCCCAAACCCAAACCATACAAACCAACGGCGAAGGAACGGTTGAGGAGTTTTCGCTTTTTGCACTTGATTACGAAGACAATCGCCACTTTTTCTTGGCTCAGTATTTTAGAGACACTTATGACAAATCGGTAAAAACCTACCCGTATATCAATTCGCCCATTCAAATTACGAGGCTTGAAGTGTGGATTACCAACCGATCCGCACGCACAAACAATGTGCGAAACGTGTTGGCACTTCAAGATTTGGCAGAAACAAATCCTGATGTTGTGTTGTTAGACGATTTTACTTCAAATTTCTTTAATGCTGCGCCAGGTTCATTTCCTGACAATAACGCAAACAAGCTAGACCCCTTAGAAATTGGAGGTACTGGAATCCTAACAAGCGATATTCGTGACATTGCCACTGCTCGAAATGGGTTTGGATCACTTTCGTCACTTGTCAACGAAGGACGTGATTATGCCATTTTGGAAAGCGCCAGAAAACTGAATCAATCCGAATATAGACTACATGAACAATTGGGATATATATCCTTAAATCAACCGCTAAATAATGACGAAGTCATTGCTGTAGCGTTTCAATACACTGTAAATGGACAGGTCTATCAGGTTGGTGAGTTTTCTGCCGACGGCATTGCGGCTAACACCGTTGGCGGTACTTCAGCAACTCCTGTGGTAAACAACAATAGTTTGGTACTGAAAATGTTAAAAAGTTCTTTGCTAGATGTATCTCAACCTGTTTTTGATTTGATGATGAAAAACGTCTATAACATTGGCGCATTTCAGCTAGAACAAGAAGATTTTGTATTCAACATTTTGTTCACCGATCCATCGCCGGCAAATTTTATCCTCCCAGAAGATAAAGGCACTTGGCCCCCAGGAACTGAAGAGCGTATTTTGTTAAATCTTTTTGGATTAGATAAGCTGAATATTTACCAAGACGCTCAATCCGAAGGCGATGGATTTTTTGATTATGTAAGTGGAATTACGGTGCTGCCTGAACAGGGACAAATTATTTTCCCAAGTGTTGAGCCCTTCGGAGAGTATCTTTTTGAGCTGCTAAAACACAATGACACGAATGAGAATTATTCGGATAGAAACAGCTATAACGCAAATCAGAAAAAATATGTCTTTAAGGAGATGTATGATATCACAAAGCGAGATGCAGCAGACTACCAACGCTACAACAAATTTGAATTAAAAGGTCGTTACAAATCATCTGGAGGCGGCCAAGGTATTGCACTAGGTACATTTAATGTTCCTCGTGGATCGGTGCGTGTTACTGCGGGCGGTAGATTGTTACAAGAGGGATTGGATTATACGGTAAACTATCAGCTTGGACGGGTTACTATTTTAAATGAAGGGATTAAAAACTCTAACATTCCCATCGAAGTATCTACCGAAAGCAATACGCTGTTTGGACAACAGAACAAACGCTTTATGGGTTTTACGGCCGAACATAAAGTCAATGACGATTTGATTTTGGGCGGGACCTATATGCGACTAAGCGAACGACCGCTTACACAAAAATCCAATTACGGTGCTGAGCCCGTTAACAACAGCATGTTTGGGCTCAGCGGCACCTTTTCTAAGGAAATTCCATTTCTCACGCGCATAGTCAATAAACTCCCAAATATTGACACACAGGTGGCATCAAATGTTTCTGTTCGTGCAGAGGCAGCTTATCTAAAAGTGGGCGCACCAAGAGGTACCCAACTTAACAATGCTGTAACCACCTATATAGACGATTTTGAGGGAACACAAACAAACCTTGATATTCGAGATACGTATTCGTGGTATTTGTCAAGTGTGCCTGCGCCCTCGCAACAGCTTCCATTAGCTGGCTCAAGTGTTGGTGTAGATGATATCAGTTCAGGTTATCAACGTGCCAAGCTTTCGTGGTATAACATTGACCCATTATTTTATTCAAGAAGACGCCCTAGTGGTATTTCTGATGATGACCTTTCAACTAGCGCTACCCGCCGCATTTTTATAGATGAGATTTTCCCGCAGCAAGATCTTGTTCAAGGGCAATCCACAGTGCAATACACCTTTGATTTGGCATATTATCCTGCCGAGCGAGGACCATATAATAATGCACCGAGTTTTGGTATCAACCCTGAAGATAATTGGGCGGCCATTACGCGCGCCATGACCACTACCGACTTTGCTCAGTCCAACGTGGAGTATATAGAGTTTTGGTTACTTGACACCTTTTCTGAACAAATTAGCACTTCAGATGATTTGGGTGAGTTGGTGTTTCATTTAGGAAATATATCAGAAGATGTATTAAAAGATGGACGCAAGCAATATGAAAATGGATTGCCAGCTGCAGGGCAAAATACTGCAACACATAACACCTCTTGGGGGATAACACCCGCCACACAATCACTTGTTTATGCTTTTGATGACGATGGTCAAAATCGCGCATTGCAAGACCTAGGTTTAGATGGATTAACGGATGCGGAAGAACGCCTTATTTATACTAATGGACCTGTTGAAGATCCCGCTGGTGATAACTATAAGTATTTTGCACAAGGTAGTGGCTCTATTCTAGATCGTTATAAAAATTACAACGGTACTCAAGGCAACTCACCACTTGAAGTAACCGAACAATTCCGTGGTTCGTATACCACCCCAGATACCGAAGATTTAAATCGGGACAATACTATGAATACCATAGACCGATATTTTCAGTATCGGATTCCCATTGGTAAAAACATGAAAGTGGGTATCCACCCGTTTTTGGTTGATGTACGTGAAAATGATAACATTGAGCTTCCTAACGGACAAGTAACTTCTTCACGTTGGCTGCAGTTCCGAGTTCCTGTAGTTGCAGATTATTATGTCAACCCTAGACACCGCAATCATTTTGAAGCTATTAACGGCATGGAAGACTTGCGCTCTATCCGCTTTATGCGAATGTTGGTAACTGGCTTTAAAAATCCAACGATATTTCGTTTTGGCACCCTTGACATAGTTCGTGCCGACTGGACAAGAGTTCCCGGACCTTTGAACTCCAAAGAAATCGCACATCCCAATACTCAACTAGAGGTAAGTGCTGTAAACGTTTTGGAAAACGAAACCCGAACGCCAATTCGCTATAAGCTACCGCCGGGCATTGTGCGCGAAACGCTAAATAGCTACAACAATCTAATACGTGAAAACGAGCAATCTCTTTCGCTACGCGTTAAAGATTTGGAAGCTGAAGATGCGGAAGGGGTATACAAGCACATAGATTTAGACATGCGCCAATATAAGCGTTTGCGCATGTTCTTACACGCTGAATCCATAACAGGTGAAAATCCACTTCCAGGCGAGACAGCTCAGGAAAAATTCGATAAACGTTTAGTGGCGTTTATTCGCTTAGGAACAGATATTACAGAGAACTATTATCAAATCGAAATCCCCTTAAAACCAACGGCATTCACGGAGGGAGTTTCTAATAATTTGAGTGCCGATGAAATTTGGCAAATTGCCAGCAACGAAATTGATATTCCTGTCGAGTTACTTACCAAACTCAAAGCAAAATCGATATCAAACCGCAATGTTCAAGGCGCTACATATTTTGATGAAGAGCTTAATAAAATCAATGAGTTTACTCCCATTTCGAGTTTGCCAGGAGATAAAAAATACAAATTTGCAATTAGAGGAAACCCAACGCTTGGCGCAATTCGCACTCTGGTTGTCGGAGTTAAAAATCCGAGCACAACAGTTGGTGAAAAATTAAGTGGAGAAGTTTGGTTTAATGAGTTGCGTTTGTCTGAAATTGACTCTCAAGGGGGTTGGGCTGCTGTAGGAACAATGGATGCCAATCTAGCCGATTTTGCCAATATTACTGTAAACGGCGCTATTTCGAGTGTAGGTTTCGGCACCATCGACCAATCACCAGACCTAAGAAGCCAAGATGACATCCGATCATATGGTG
>DLPY01000060.1:11924-24349 GCA_002478685.1 Flavobacteriaceae bacterium UBA7446 | reverse complement strand
TTTCTTGAACATCAATACAACGAAGCACACACCAGTGCCTTAAAGCGTTGGGCTAAAGGATTTATGGATGAAATCTCTTGCCCAGAGTGCGATGGTGCGCGACTCCGAAAAGAAGCCTTATTTTTTAGAATTGACAACAAAAGTATTGCAGACCTCACGCAAATGGATATTGCTACATTGCACCATTGGATTAAAGGAATTTCTAAAAAGTTAAGCGATAAACAGCGTGCCATTGCGTACGAAGTATTGCTAGAAATTGAAAAGCGACTGAAGTTTTTGTTGGACGTTGGATTGGACTACTTATCCCTTAATCGCAGTGCCAAATCGCTTTCTGGTGGCGAGGCGCAGCGCATTAGGCTTGCAACACAAATTGGTGCCCAACTGGTAGGCGTGCTCTATATTTTGGATGAGCCCAGCATTGGATTACACCAACGAGATAACGAAAAGCTAATTGAATCGCTGATGCAACTGCGAGACATTGGCAACTCAGTGATTGTAGTGGAACACGACAAAGACATCATGCTAAAATCAGATTATTTGATAGATATGGGTCCGGGCGCAGGGCATCATGGGGGCAATGTAATTGCCGCTTCTTCACCAAAAAAAATCAGCTCGCTAAATTCCGATACTGCGGCTTATCTAACAGGAAAAAAACAGATTGAAATTCCTTCCCAACGACGCAAAGGAAATGGAAAAACACTCACCCTAAAAGCATGTACAGGAAACAACCTCAAAAATGTAACACTAAAACTTCCATTAGGAAGTATGATTGGTGTTACAGGCGTTTCGGGTAGTGGAAAATCAACGTTGATAAACGAAACGCTTTATCCCATTTTAAATCAATATTTCTTTAAGGCGGTAAAAAAGCCACTCCCCTACGGCGCTATTGATGGATTGGAACACATCGATAAAGTTATTGATATAAATCAATCACCTATTGGCAGAACACCACGGAGTAACCCTGTTACTTATACGGGAGTTTTTGGAGAGATACGTCAATTGTTTACAATGACGCCAGAAGCGATGATTCGTGGATACAAACCCGGTAGATTTAGTTTTAATGTAAAAGGGGGTAGGTGTGAGACCTGTCAGGGCGCAGGAGTGAAAACCATTGAAATGAACTTTTTGCCAGATGTATATGTGCCATGTGATGACTGCCACGGAAAACGCTTTAATCGTGAAACGATTGAAATTCGTTATCGTAATAAAAGTATCAACGATGTGCTGGAAATGACCATAAACGACGCATGTCGATTTTTTGAACCTTATCCCAAAATCTATCGAAAATTAAAAACCATACAAGATGTTGGGCTTGGCTACATTACGTTAGGACAACAATCCACAACCCTTTCGGGCGGCGAAGCGCAACGCATAAAACTTGCTGCTGAACTTTCCAAAAAAGACACGGGCAAAACGCTATACATTTTGGATGAGCCAACAACGGGGCTGCACTTTGAAGACATTCGTGTGCTGATGAACGTTTTAAACAAGTTGGTAGATAAAGGAAACACGATGATTATCATTGAACACAATTTGGATGTGATAAAACAAATGGATTATATTGTGGACATTGGTCCAGAAGGAGGCACAAAAGGAGGAGAAATTTGCTGTATGGGAACACCTGAAGAAGTTTCACTCCACAAATCAAGTCATACTGCGCGATTTTTACGTCAAGAACTTAAACTATAATACCTATGGAAAAAGCATGGACAGAAATGAAATCAAGTAGCTCATGGTTGCTGTTTAAAATCATGGGGGAATTTGTGAATGGATTTGAGCAAATGGGACTTATTGAGCCCTGTGTGTCTATTTTTGGTTCGGCGCGAACAAAATCCGACCACCCTGTTTACCAACAAACTGTTGAGATTGCCGAAAAGATAGTACAACATGGTTTTGGGGTGATTACGGGTGGTGGTCCGGGGCTTATGGAAGCCGCGAACAAAGGTGCGCAGCAAGGTGGCGGAACATCTGTTGGACTTAATATTGATTTGCCATTTGAGCAAGTAGACAATCCGTATATTGACAAAGATAAGCTCATTAATTTCGATTATTTTTTTGTTAGAAAAGTGATGTTTATCAAATATGCGCAGGCTTTTGTTGTAATGCCCGGAGGCTTTGGCACCTTAGACGAACTTTTTGAAGCATTAACACTTATCCAAACAGAAAAAATCACCAAGTTTCCCATTGTACTTTTTGGTTCTGATTTCTGGTCTGGACTAATAGATTGGATTAAAACAACCCTTTTGGAGGAATATGAAAATATCAGTCCCGAGGATTTAAACTTGATTAAAGTGGTGGATGACGTTGACGAAGCCGTTGCGCATGTAGTTCAATTCCACACAAAAAACACTTTTACGACGAACTTCTAAATGCGTAACATCCTTTTCATTTCTGTTTCGCTTGTTTTCTGTGCCGTTTTGAGTGCACAAAACACATATATTCTAGATGTAAATTGGGATGGTGGATCTAGTCCACTTAATATCACCCAAGAGATTCGCTGGACAAACACGAGCGATGTTAATGTTGATAAAATCACACTACTTGATTGGAACCATGCCCATGCTTCGGAGCGAAGTCCATTAGGGAAGTTTTTAGCAAATGAATTCGATTATAAACTGATTCGAGCTAACAAGAAAAATCGAGGATATACCATTATATCAGAAATTCGTCACAACAAAAATAATTTATCATGGAAACGGCTTCCAGATGATATTGATATTATTGAAGTTACGTTGCCAGAGTATGTTGTACCAAAAGCGACATTTTCTTTTGTGATTCGCTATACTGTTAAGCTACCAAACGCAAGTATTTTTAAATATGGTATTTCAAAAAAAGAGATTCATGCTAAGCACTGGCATTTGGTTCTTGCTTCGCAATACCCAAACGGCAATTGGATAAAAGATAGCAACTTAGGTTTAGGTAAGCCAAATACTATAGATACTAAAATTTCGTACCGCCTTCATGTTCCTAAGAAAATCAACACTATACTTCCAATTCAAAACAACAGCGACTACTCACCACTTCTTTTAACAACGAAAGACACCTATATGCGTATTACATCTGGGAAATATGAACTTATTTCAGATATGCTACCCAACGAGAATTTAGGTGATTTTAATGATACGTTGACTCGTATTTCGGCATTTATTCAAGAGTTGTTTCCATCAGACCAACCACAAGTACTATTGGCATTTCAAAAAGACTATTCGCAAAAACCACTTTTATCTTTAGAGTCTATGCCGAAGTTTGTGGATGCCTTTGATAAAAATCAGGTTGTTGAGTTAAAATTGTTGAAAGCCATTTTGGAAGAATACATTCAGAGTCGGTTTATTAATCAGCCCAAGGATGCAGCGTGGATTACAGAAGGTTTGCCCTATTTTTTATGGCAACAATATGTAAATTCCTATTACCCTGATTTAAAAATGACTGGAAGTCTTAGCAACTGGCCCATTATCAAAAAACATCACTTTACACAGGCACCCTATTACAGGAGTTGGGAGATTACGGCAAACGTATCAGCAAACAAAAACAGGGGGCAGTCTTTAGTTACTCCTCAAAATGAACTAACACGCTACAATCGCAGGTTAGCAAACCCGTACCGAGCCGCATTAGCACTACTTTATCTGGAATCCTATTTGGGAGACAATACTGTTTTGGAAGCAATAAAAACAGCACCTAAAAGCAATAGATTAGATGTTGGACTAAAAAATGAATTAAAGACTAAAACGGATAAACCAATCGATTGGTTTTTTAATCATTACGTCCACCAAAACAACAACAGTGATTTATCACTTTTAGCAAAAAAAGTAAATGATGGTCAGTTTAAAATAACCATCAGCGATACGCAGAAAAACACAGTTATACCTTTAACTGTAATAAAACCAAATGGCGAAGAAAATACCCTTTGGATTCCCAATGATAATTTACCCTATGAGGATGTTTTCGATAAGAAAACTACTAAATCACTCATTTTAAATAAAACTCATTTCATCCCCGAATTAAAATTAAACAATAACAGTTACAATCTAGGGAAGAAAATTTTTAGAAACAATTTGCGACTGCGACTATTTCAAGATATTCCCCAAAGTGGCACATCAGTGCTATTGCTAACTCCAGAGCTTGGCTACAATGTCTATGACGGGCTTTTAGCAGGTTTGAGAGTTGGCAATAGTAGCTTGCTAAACAATAATTTCAAATTTAAACTCAGCCCTCAAATTGGCACTAAAAGCACTCAAGCAAATGGAATGGGTTACGTGGTTGGCAGTCTTTATCACAATAAAAAATCGCATTACCTTACTAGATTTACTCTTTTTGGCTCATCTTATCACTATGCACAAGAAAAACGATATAGCAGCTTTAGTCCTTCTATTCAATTTTATTTTAGACCTAACGGTATTCAGCAAAATGATCGCACGTTCTTTTTAATACGTCATATATCGGTACTACTTGAAGATTTACCAAAAGACGACAATCGAAGGAATTATGGTGTTAGCTTGGCTTCATTTCAATCTAAAAGTGGCAATGCGCTTCAAAACATATCCTATAAAACAGAATTACAATGGGCAAATACCTTTAAAAAAATTAGTGCAGAATCTGAGTATATCGCCTATTATTTACCAAACCGAAGGGCTACGTTCCGTGTTTTTGCGGGTGGGTTTTTTCAAAATAAATCAAACGACAATTATTTTGATTATAACAGCTCTCGCGTAAACGATTATTTATTTCAGTACGATTTATACGGACGTTCTGAAACGGAAGGGTTCTTTTCTCAACAATACATCAAGGCAGAAGGGGCTTTAAGAACTGCCGGTAATGTTAAAAGTTCCAATAAATGGCTCATCACAGCTCAATCCTCAATCACGCTTTGGCAATGGATAGAAGGCTATGTCGAGATTGGTTGGATAAAAAACAGTAAGCAAAAAACACATACGCACTGGGGTACTGGTGTATCTTTTAATTTGATTCCAGATTTTTTCGAAATACATTTTCCCCTCTATGATGCTACAGGAAATTTAATGTCAAAAAGGGCTTACCCAAAGCAAATTAGATTTCAACTATCCTTAAAACCTTCGTCGTTAGTTCAACTATTTTCCAGAAGTTGGTTCTAGTAAATTAACCCTACTCCTATTTTTCATAAATTTGCAGAACTTTATGAAAACTGTTAATCTTGCTTCCTCCAAAGGCACCTTCAACGATTTTAAATCGGACGTACTCAACGACTACTACATTGCGTCACTCAGCAGACAGGTGAGCATCTTGGGCAGAAAAGAAGTGCTTTCTGGAAAAGGAAAATTTGGAATTTTTGGCGATGGCAAAGAATTAGCTCAAATTGCCATGGCAAAAGTTTTTCAGAATGGAGATTTCCGCTCTGGATATTACCGCGACCAAACCTTTATGATGGCGATTGGTGCACTAAAGCCAAAACATATTTTTGCAAGCGTTTATGGTCATGCCGACCCCGTAGCCGAACCCATGTCTTCGGGGAGACAAATGGTTGGTCATTTCAACACAGATACGCTTGACTCCAACGGAAATTTACTACCGCTTGTTGAAACAAAAAATGCCTTTTCTGACGTGTCCTGTACGGCTGCGCAAATGCCCCGATTGCTAGGGTTGGCGCATGCCTCTAAGCTTTTTAGAAAGGTGGCGTCAATGAAAGATAAAAATCTTTCTAACGAAGGAAACGAGGTAGCATGGGGTACTATTGGAAACGCAAGTACCAGTGAAGGGTTGTTTTTTGAAACCTTAAATGCCGCAGGTTTATTACAGGTGCCACTAGTGATTAGCGTTTGGGATGATGGTTACGGTATTTCTGTTGATAATTCACACCAAACGGTTAAAGAAAGCATTTCAAAAGCTATGTCGGGTATGCAACGTGATAACAATGCTAAAGGTATTGAAATCATTGAGGTTGTAGGGTGGAATTATGCTGCCTTAGTAGGTGCCTATACTCGTGCAAGTGATTTGGCACGAACTGCCCATATACCAGTGTTAATCCACGTCACAGAACTCACACAGCCTTTGGGTCACTCTACTTCGGGTTCACACGAAAGATATAAGTCAGATGAGCGATTGGAGTGGGAAAAGGAATTTGATTGTAATAAAAAATTTAGAAAATGGATTATTGAACAGAATATTGCTACAGAAACGGAGGTGTTAGCCCTAGAAGAAAAAGCTGTTCAAAAGGCAATAGTTGCTAAAAAAACAGCTTGGGAAGGCTATTTGGCACCCATAAAAGAAGAGCAACGTGAAGCGCAAGTTTTAATCCAAAAAATGGCACAAGAGCTGCCCGAAATAAAAGGTATGTCCTCGTTAGCATCTTCGCTTGCTAAAAAAAATGCTGTTTACAGAAAAACAACCTACACTCTTGTTCGAGAAGGCTTGTTACTTTCCATTGGTAAAAACACTCAAAGCAGAAATGCATTGGCAAAGTGGTGGGAAACCAAACAACAAGAAACCCAAAAAATATACAGCGATAAGCTCTATAATGAATACAAAAACTCCTCGTTGAATATATCTACTAATCCTGCAAAATACGCTGATGAAGCCAACCTAGTATATGGGCGTGTGGTGTTACGAGATAATTTTAATGCACTCCTAAAAAAATATCCTAAAATGCTTGTTTTTGGGGAAGACACCGGAAAAATTGGCGATGTAAACCAAGGGTTAGAGGGACTTCAAGCGATCTATGGGGAAGAACGCGTAGCAGATCGTGGTATACGTGAGGCAACTATTATCGGGGAAGGAATTGGTATGGCATTTAGAGGATTACGTCCTGTAGCAGAAATTCAGTACTTGGATTACGTGTTATATGCCCTGCAAATCATGTCAGATGATTTAGCAACCCTTCATTATCGCACTAGAGGAAAACAAAGCTCACCCCTTATTATTAGGACGCGAGGACATCGACTAGAAGGAATTTGGCATTCAGGGTCCCCGATGGGAGGTTTGGTCTCTTTGCTGCGCGGAATGTTTATTTTGGTACCTCGAAACCTAACGCAAGCGGCTGGCATGTACAATACGCTTCTACAAGGTTATGATCCTGCATTGGTCATTGAACCACTAAACAGCTATCGACTTAAAGAAAAACAACCTGAAAATTTAGGTGATTTCACTGTTCCTATTGGCATTGCTGAACAACTAACTACAGGATCAGATATTACGGTAGTTTCCTACGGATCAACCTTGAGGTTGGTACAGGCAGCAGCAGAAAAATTAGCTGAAATGAACATTCAGGTAGAAGTAATTGATTTACAGTCTCTTATTCCATTTGACACCACGACTGTTGTTGGAGCAAGTGTACAAAAAACCAACCGCTTGCTTATTGTTGACGAGGATGTTCCAGGCGGTGGAAGTGCCTACATTCTAAGCCAATTGTTGGAAAAACAAAATATTTACCAGCATTTGGATAGCCAACCGACACTACTAACCGCAAAAGCGCATCGTCCTGCTTATGGTACAGATGGAGATTATTTTTCAAAACCCTCTCTTGAAGATATAGTAGAAAAAGTATATGCGATAATGCACGAGTCAAAACCAAATCGATTTCCTGCGATTTAAGCCACCTTATTAAGCAATTGCTGTAATACTTCGCCCTCAGAAACAGGAACAGCATCAACCCCTTTTGCTGCCAAGTCCGCTGTTTTAATTGTTCGTAAAATCGGAACGATAGATTTTAAAGGATAACGCCGTGCCGCCTGCTCAATTTCTTTTATAAAGAAAGGATGAACGCCGAGTGCTTTTGCTGCCGCATCTGGATTTTTTGAAGGCAACCCATGATACATGAGCAATTGAATGAAAAACTTGTGTAGACTGTTAATGGTTCCCAAAAGCGGGTGTTGCTTTGGATGTAGTCCAAAGTAATGCGCAATCTTATATGCCTGCGCTACATTACCCGAGCCCAGAGCATTGCGTAATTCGAAATTATTGTACTCCTTACTGATACCCACATGCTGCTCGATATGTTCTGTGGAAATGGTCCCGTCTTCAGAAACAATTAGACATAGTTTTTCTAACTGATTGCTAAGTGCACCCAAATCGGCACCAACGTTTTCTGCTAATATCGCCGCCGCTTTAAAGTCAATATTTCGCTTCATGGCGCTAACACTTTGCTCTATCCAAGAGGGCAATTTGTTGTCGTATAGCTTTTTCGTTTCGACTATGGTGCCATTCTTTTGAATAGCTTTCGACAGCTTTTTTCGCTTGTCTAGCTTTTTATTTTTATAGCACATCACCAAGATTGTTGTGGGTTGTGGCTGCTCGGCATAAGCAGTGAGTTGCTCAATGGAACGACTTAATTCGTGGGCTTCACGTACCACTACCAACTGATGGTCTGCCATCATAGGAAATCGCTTACATACAGAAACAATTTCATCTACAGACGTATCTTTCCCATAGAGTATGGTTTGATTAAAATCGCGTTGTTCTTCTGGTATTACGGCTTCAATAAGCAACTTGCTGATATCATCAATAAAAAAAGGCTCATCTCCCATTAAAAAATAAATGGGGGAGAAATTTCGCTGCGAAATGTCACTCTTTACCGGTGCGTATGCGTCCAATGAAAAATAATTTAGCACTTTTGTAGTTATGCAACAATTGGCATTTCCACTTTTTAGCTTTGAAACCAAAATTAGGAAAAACAAACGCACTATTTTTGACCCTATCCGAAAAAAGTTTGTGTTACTTACTCCCGAAGAATGGGTTCGTCAACACGTGGTGCAAGACTTATTACAAAAAGGTATTAGCAAAACACGCCTAAGTGTAGAAAAACAATTTGACGTTATGGGGCAACAAAAACGCTTTGATGTAGTGGTTGCAGGCAAAAATGCCTCCATTTCACTATTGGTTGAATGTAAAGCTCCCGAAATTGCCATTACACAAGATACTTTTGATCAAATTGCTCGTTACCAATTGGCACTAAATGCTACTTTTTTGATGCTTACCAATGGATTGCAACATATTTATTGTGATATAGATAACGATGATAAGTCGTATCATTTTCTCCCTGAATTTCCGCTTAAACAAATGCAACTATGAGCCTTGCCATCGCCATATTGAATTATAACGGTGTCGATTTGCTCAAGCGATTTCTACCATCTGTTTTGGCACATTCAGGTACTGCAAACATTTATGTTATTGATAATGGCTCAACAGATACTTCTAAAGCCGTTTTAGCAGCAAATTTTCCATCTGTTAGCTGCATTGCGCTAAATCAGAATTTTGGTTATGCAGAAGGCTATAATCGTGGAATTGCTCAAATACATGAAGACCTTATTTGCTTGCTTAACTCCGATGTTCAAGCAACACCCCAATGGATCGAGCCAATGGTGGCGCTATTTGACGCACAACCAGAAGTGGCTATTGCACAACCCAAAATAAAAGACCTAAACAACCCTGATTATTTTGAATACGCCGGTGCCGCTGGCGGCTATTTGGACATTATGGGTCTTCCCTATTGCCGTGGTAGAATAGGAAAAACTTGCGAGCGGGACAATGGACAATACAACGATACGGTGCAAGTAAGTTGGGCGAGTGGTGCCTGTTTGTTTGTGCGAAAATCTATTTATACTGTACTAGGTGGTTTTGATGCTTCTTTTTTTATGCATTTTGAAGAAATTGATTTGTGCTTACGTGCTAAAGGTGCTGGACATCAAGTTTGGGTGGTAGGCAACAGTGAAGTACTGCATTTGGGTGCCGCCTCTTTAGCTGCAGAAAACCCACGAAAACTGTATTTTAATATCCGTAACTCCTTACTTACCTATACCAAAAATGTAGCTTTGCTACCACTGCTTTGGTTGTATATTGCTCGTGCTGCGTTAGACACCACATTGATCCTTTATTTTATGGCGCAACTAAAATTTAACCATGCCCATGCCATTATGCATGCCCATAGAGCTTTCGTTGGAAAATTTGGAAGTATATTTAACACTCGAAAATACCCCATTAACCCGTTACGGTTACGAAGTGTACTATTGAGATTTTAAGGGTTATCCTCTGGCGCGCCTACGTGGTAAAATCAGCAAGGAACTAGACTAGGCTGTATCTCGCACCCTTTCATTTATTCTGGTTTAGGAATAGTAGTAGGTTTTTGATACGGCTGAAACGGTTGTTTGAGTAAGCTGCTTACCCTACTGTTTTGATCTTCATTGGGAAATACATCTATGCCATACACAATTTTTTCCGCAGCCAAATTTTTATAAGTACCAAACAGTCTGTCCCATAGGGCAAAAATATTGCCGTAATTGCTATCGGTATAGGGCAACACATAATGGTGATGCACTTTGTGCATATGGGGGGTAACAATAATATAGCTTAGCACAACATCTAGTTTTTTTGGCAGTGTAATATTGGCGTGGTTAAACTGGCTCAATACCACAGAAAGCGATTGGTACAACATCACAATACCAATGGGTGTACCCAACACAAAAACCCCAAGCAACGTAAACATAAAGCGTACCACACTCTCTAGCGGGTGGTGGCGGTTTGCGGTGGTGGTATCAACATGATGATCGGAGTGATGTACCAAATGAACCATCCAAAGCGGTTTAATTTGATGCTCTGTCCAATGTGCCAAATAGGCTCCAATAAAATCTAAGAGCATTAGCCCCAAAACCACAAAGAACCAAAACGGCATATCGATTTGGTATAGCAGTCCAAATTGGTTTGCGTGTACCCAATCGGCAGTGAAAAGCAGTAAAAACGCCAATGAAAAATTTACAACAATCGAGGTTAGCGTAAAAAAGAAATTGGGCAAGGCATGTTGCCATTTTTTATAGCTTAACTTCCGCAAGGGCAATAAGCCCTCAAGCAACCAAAAAAAGGAAATACCGCTTACCAATATAATACTCCGATGCAACGAAGGAATGGTTTCAAAATATAAAATCAGATTTTCCACTAACCAAAGATATTGATTTTTAATAATTGCCACTCAGTAATCGCTGATAGGTTTCGAGTGTTATCATAAGTGTAATCTTATGCACGGAGTAATTATAATCAGCCTTTGTAATACGCTGTTTGAGGGAGCCTGTGAGTTCTGAAATGATTTGATTTGCATTCATAAATAAGCGTGTTTGCATGTGAAAATAAATTTATAATAATAACTACAAAGGGAGATATAAAAGCTAGTTCGTACTTTTACAACGTCAAATACAGCACATGAGACCATTCAAATCGTCTGTAAATACTAAAAAGGCAAGTTATAAAGAGAACTATGCCGAAATGGAAAAATTGGTACAAGAGCTATCGGCACATTTGGCAAAAAGCCAAAATCAGGGCTCTGATGCCTCTATTGCCCGAGCACGTAAGCGAGGTAAGTTTTTGGCGCGCGAGCGCATTTCATTACTATTAGATAAAGACAGTCATTTTTTGGAGCTTATGCCATTAGCAGGACTTATGCATCAAGGTGGTTTTGGTCCTGGTGGAACTACCGTAGCAGGAATTGGTTATGTTAACAAACGCTTATGCCTTATCAACGCCAATTTGGGCACTCGTAAAGGCGGAGCGGTAGATTATGCCACAAGCCTAAAGGTATTGCGATTAGGCGAAATTGCCCTCGAAAATAAATTGCCAACCATAAATTTAGTAGAAAGTGGTGGTGCCAACCTACCTGATCAAGACCGTGTATTTAATAATTATGGTACCTCGTTTCGGGAAATGTCACGACGTTCTAAATTGGGGATTCCCACCATTTCGGTCGTATTTGGTAACGCTACGGCAGGAGGTGCCTATGTTCCAGGCATGTCGGATTATACCATTATGCAAAAAAATGCGGCAAAAGTATTTTTAGCAGGCCCTCCGTTGGTAAAAATGGCAACCAACGAAATTGCTAATGATGAAGAACTCGGTGGTGCTACCATGCATAGTCGTATTTCGGGTGTGGCAGATTTTTTGGCAGAAGACGAGCAAGACGCTATTCGTGTAGCCCGCGATGTGGTTAAAACGCTAAAGCCTGTACAAACGCAAGCAACTCCTACTACACCTATTGTACCCCCACGATATAGCGCAGACGAGCTTTTGGGTATCGTACCTGCAAACCTCAAACGCGCCATTGATATTAGAGAAGTTATTGTTCGCATTATAGACAATTCCGAGTTTACCGAATTTAAAACCAACTACGGCATTACTATGGTGTGCTGTTGGGCAAAAATTGATGGGTATCCTGTGGGAATTATCGCTAACAATGGGGTAATATTTGCAGAAGCTGCTCAAAAAGCAACCCAGTTTATTCAACTGGCAAACAAATCAAATACGCCCTTACTGTTTATGCACAATACCACAGGGTTTATGGTGGGTAAGCAATACGAGCAAAAGGGCATGATTAACAGCGGTGCACAACTTATTCACGCCGTTTCGGGGAGTACGGTTCCGCATATCAGTTTATTGATTGGAAATTCATACGGCGCAGGAAACTATGCCATGTGCGGTCG
>DLPY01000060.1:0-11590 GCA_002478685.1 Flavobacteriaceae bacterium UBA7446 | reverse complement strand
CAATCGGCAGCTTCGCTGAACAAAGCGGTAGACGAAAAACAGTTAAAGAAAGAAAAAGATGCGATGTTCCAAGATACACAGCAAAAAGCTAGTGTGTGGCATGCTACTTCTGAACTTTGGGACGATGGTGTCATTGACCCACGCCACACACGTAAACACCTAAGTTTATGTCTAGCCACCATAAACAATGCGCCTTTTGAAGGCAGCGATGCGTTTGGCGTATTTCGAATGTAACTAGCCTAGCGCTTTTTGGTATAACGCCTCGTATTGGGGCACTATTTTTTCCACGTCAAATTGAGAGGCATGTGCATAGGCTTGTTGTTTAAACTTAACCAGCATTTCCTTGTCCAAGAGTAGTGCAATAGCATGATTAGCCATAGCTTCCACTTCACCCACATCTGTCAAATAGCCCGTTTGACCTTGTATATTTACTTCTGGCAACCCTCCTGTATTGGATGAAATAACTGGGGTGGCAGCCACCATGGCTTCCAAAGCAGCCAGACCAAAACTCTCTGTCTGCGAAGGCAGAAGCATCAAATCTGAAAAACACAAAATCTTACTTACTTCGTTGGTCTTACCGTAAAAAACAACATCGTTCCATATACCCAATTCATGACAACGTGTTTCTGCCACCATACGGTCTGGACCATCGCCAACCATCATGAGTTTAGCAGGCATCTTAGCGCGTATCCGAGCAAAAGTTTCTACCACATCCAATACACGCTTTACAGGTCTAAAATTACTTACATGTGAAATAATTACCTCATGGGATTTTGCTACTGTTGAACGCTCGCAGTTTACACGAATCTTGTCGTAACGTGCTACATTGATAAAATTTGGCACCACATGAATTTCGTTGTGCACCTCAAAAAAACTAAAAGTATCACTTCGTAAATCGTTTGAAACTGCTGTTACTATGTCAGAATTATTGATACTAAATGTTACCGCGGGTTTGTAAAACGGATGGTTTCCTACAAGTGTAATATCAGAGCCGTGGAGTGTGGTAACAACAGGAATATAAATTCCAGCTTCTTTAAGCATTTGCTTTGCCATATAAGCGGCATAGGCATGTGGAATAGCATAATGCACATGTAACAGTTCGATTTGATGCAGTTTTACCATTTCCACGAGCATACTTGACAATGCCAACTCATAGGGTTGGAAATGAAACAACGGATATTTGGGAACATGCACTTCGTGAAAGTGGAGGTTTCCTGTAAGGGATTGCAAACGAACCGGCTGCTTATAACTTACAAAATGTACTTCATGACCCCTATCAGCTAATGAAATGCCAAGTTCAGTAGCTACTACTCCACTACCTCCGTAAGTAGGATAACATACAATGGCAATTTTCATACGGAATAATTGTTTTTTGGAGTATGTAGTTTTAGTAACATTTTACAAAAGTATGTGAAAAGAATGACGTGATAAACCCAAGCTTATTCTTTAACCTGCACAGGAAGTATTCCAATAGCAGAAATTTCGCCAAAAAGCACTTGTGCAGCGGCTTTAGCAAAAACAGCTTGCTGCTCATGTGCTAAAAGCACAGATGCGAACGAAGACAGGTTTGGAATTTGCGAAAGCGCATAGGGGTTTGCAAAAAGTACCACATGAACATTTGGATAGGTGCTTAAGTGTGAAAGAATAGAAATATCATCCACTGAAAATGATTGACTTGACCACGGCGAAGATGTATTTGTATGAATACCCACAATAAGCGTTTTTGTTGAAAAATCAGTTGCTTTTATTTGTTGCTTTGATACCTGAATCACTTGTGTTTTGCTGCGAATTACATTAAAAAAATCATCCGACATTTTTTTTCCAAACGCTACATAGTGCATGTCACTTGAGGGGTGCAGTGGAAATTTTTTGTTTTTTACATATACCTTAACGATGCTTTGCATGGCTATCTGCTCACGCAAATAGTTATCATAAAATGTATCATGCAATGGGTTTTCATCCCTATCAATTGTAGACTTTTGATGTAAACCTGATGCGTATTTTGCGGCTAAAATCTTTTTGACTGAGGTCTCTAATCGATCCGGGGAAATGTTACCTTTGGTGTAACTTGATTTGATTTCATTAATAGCTTTATCTAGGCGCAACGGCATAAGCAATACATCTACTCCTGCAAGAAATGCTGATACAGCAGGGGATTCGACTCTAGTGGTAATGCCTTTCATATCTAGTGCATCACTAAAAACAAGTCCATTAAAATTCATTTTATCTTGTAGCAGTTCCGTAATGACTCTATAAGAGACTGAAACGGGAAGAGAACTGTTGTCTAAAGAAGGTATTTCTAAATGTCCTAACATGATTCCTTTGACGCCATGTTCAATAACATTTATAAAAGGGACTAAACCAATACTATCAATTTGATTTTTGGTGTATTCAATTTTTGGAAGGCCTTTATGTGAATCTAGCTTTGCAGCACCGTGTCCAGGAAAATGCTTGGCAACCGCTATTATGCCAGCATCTTGAAGCCCCTCCATAAATGCTTTTGCTTGTTTTGCCACACGTTTTGGATTATCTCCAAAGGCACGAATGCCAATAATAGGATTTTGACTTTCAGTATTCACATCTGCAACAGGTGAAAACGTTACATGAACATCCATTTTACGCTTGCGAACACCTAAACGTTTTCCAAGGTCGTAAATCAACTCCTCGTTTGGTAATGCACCCAATGTCATGGCGTATGGATAAGGAGTTACATCTTTTAATCGCATTGCCATGCCCCACTCTGCGTCAGCCGCAATAAGTAGCGGTATTTTGGAAGCCTTTTGGTATCGATATGTATCACGTAATTGCTGTGAAGCAGTTCCCGTTGAAAACAAAATTCCGCCTAAATGGTACTTTTTAATCTTATACGTGGTGTTTTGTTGTTTGTCGAGATTTCCATCTGGAAATGCCATTACCATAAAAAGCTGCCCAATTTTTTGGTCTAAGGTCATGACGTTGTAAACGCTGTCGACCCATTGGCGCTGCGACTGGGCGTATAAACATACAGGAATAAAAAAAACGAATATAAAGGCACGTAGCATAGCCTGAATATAGGCTAAAAATAGCGCGCGTGCCAACTGTCTTTGGCAGGAACTTCCCATTGTGATAAAAATTCGGTTTTATTTATAACCAAATGATTAAATACAACTGTGTTTTCAGTAACTGAGTTATTTTTAACCATTTCCTTAAAATCAAGAAGTGGTTTATAGGTTATAAATTCGCCTTGCTTAAAACTAACATTCATTTTGTCCAACAATACCAAATCGTAGGTTTTTTCCAATTCTTGAATGATACGCACCGAGGCATCTATAGAGCATCCTGTAGCAGTCTGTGAATTTTCATCTAATCCAATGACAATAAAACAGTTATACGGCAACGAAAAACTTGCTTTAAGTGATGCGCCGTGCGCCGTCCATTGTGTAATAAAAGCTTCTAATTTTTGCGCAATTGCTACGCTTTCAGTTTCGGTAAAAGGTCGACTTGAGGGATATATCCACACTCGAGCATCGTTGGTTAAATCATCAAAGGGTACAAACATATTACAAGTCTTGAGCTTGTTCCAGTAGTTCTGCAATATCCATTACAGCAATTTTTCCTTCTTGTTCTTTGTTTTTAACACCATCTGTCATCATGGTGTTGCAAAATGGGCAACCTGCTGCAATAATATCGGGTTTTGTTTCCAAGGCTTGTTCAGTGCGTTCAATATTGACTTCCTTGTTTCCTGGTTCGGCATCTTTAAACATTTGCGCCCCTCCTGCACCGCAACAAAGTCCTTTGGCTTTACAGCTTTTCATTTCTATAAGCTCACTTTCAAGTTTTGACAAAACGGCTCGAGGTGCCTCATATTCGTTATTGGCTCTACCCAAATAACAAGGATCGTGAAATGTAATACGTTTTCCTTTAAATATGCCCCCTTCTACTTTTAATTTCCCTTCGCTAAGTAAATCTTTCAAAAACTGTGTGTGATGCAGAACTTCGTAGTTTCCACCCAATCCAGGATATTCATTTTTGAGGGTATTAAAACAATGCGGGCAAGCTGTCACTATCTTTTTAACTTCGTAACCGTTGAGCACCTCAATATTGGTCATGGCTTGCATCTGGAACAGGAATTCGTTGCCAGCACGCTTTGCAGGGTCACCGGTGCAACTTTCCTCAGGTCCTAATACAGCAAAGGATACGTCTGCATTGATAAGTAAGGTTACAAACGCTTTTGTGATTTTTTTGGCACGCTCGTCAAAGCTACCCGCACATCCGACCCAAAAAAGTACCTCGGGCTGTTTGCCCTGAGCTGCCAATTCAGACATTGTTGGAAAGTTAGTCATGGAAGCCATCGTCAAAAACTTCTATCATTACTTCTTTTTCCACCAAATCAGTAAACTTACCATTGTAACGCGTAGCACGCACCAAGTGATTGTCTACCCAATGGTAATTTCCGCCTCGTGGTTTTCCCATAAGAAGGGAGTGGTAGTTAAACTCATTTTCTTTAAGCCATTGTTCCGTAACAACACGGTGTTCTTCAGTACGCGAGGTGAAAAAGCAAATGACATGACCTTCGTCATACCAACGATTTAGTGTTTCCAAAGCATCGGGATATACATTAGCCGTAGCCATGCGTTCTGGCTCTTCATTGGGAATATCGTCGCAAATGGTTCCATCAATATCAATCAAATAATTTTTGATGCCCTCTGGAAGCACCGGACTTACATGTTCTCCGTCCTCTAATTTTTCTTTAAGTAATTGATTTACTTTTTCTTTATCCATCTCTATGTATTTAATTCTTCGCGCCAGGCTAAACGGTCTTGTTGATTAAATGGCCAAGGAGCACCGTTGTTTTCTACATTGGTCATCATTACGTTTAATTCGTTTGGAGCAGCCGATTGCTCCATTACCAAATAGCGACGCATATCGATAATAATAGATAGCGGGTCTATAGCAATTGGACATGCTTCTACACAAGCGTTGCACGAGGTGCATGCCCACAATTCTTCTCTAGAAATATAATTATCAAGGAGGATGTTTTGATTGGGTTGCTCGCCTTTGTTTAAAGCCAAACCTACTTCAGTAATGCGATCACGTGTGTCCATCATGATTTTGCGCGGCGATAATTTCTTACCTGTCTGATTGGCAGGACATTCCGCTGTACATCGTCCGCATTCTGTGCATGAATAGGCATTCATAAGCTGCACCCAATTCAAATCGGTTACATCTGCAGCACCAAAAGTAGTAGGAGCTGCATCAGACGCAGGAGCAGCATATTGGTCTGCATTTGGGTCTAACATCAATTTGACTTCGTTAGTGACCGCCTCCATATTTGAAAGCTCTCCTTGTGGTGACAATTTTGCAAAATAAGTGTTTGGAAAGGCAAGAATAATGTGAAGGTGTTTGGAGTAATATAAGTAGTTTAAAAACAATAATATACCTCCAATATGTAACCACCAAGCTATGCGTTCAATAGCAATAACTGACACTGGATTCATTCCATCAAAAAGTGGAAGAAGAAACTGACTTACAGGGAAACTACCAGCTTGAATGTAATGCGAATCTTGCGCCACAGTTTGAAGCCAATAGTCAGCAGCATTCATGGTTAAAAACAATCCCATGAGGACCACTTCAGCATATAAAATGATATCGGCATCCCATTTAGGCCACCCTTTCATTTCAGGCTTCCAAAAACGCTTAATACGAACTATATTTCGTCGTGTCCAAAAGAAAAAGACACTAACCAGCACAAGTGCTGCAAAAATCTCAAAAGTAAAAATAAGCACATCATATACACTGCCTAGGAAGGGAGCAAAAACACGGTGAGTGCCTAAAAATCCATCGATGATAATTTCTAGCAACTCGATATTAATCACAATAAAGCCTATATAAACAATTACATGAAGTGCTCCTGATAGGGGTTTACGCACCATTTTTGATTGTCCAAGGGCAATACGCGTCATATGTAACCAGCGCTTTTTGGGTCGATCTGACCTGTTGGCAGGCTTTCCTAGTTTGATGTTACGAATAATACGACGCACATTTCGGACAAAAAGCCCAACCAATAATGAAAACAAAACCGCAAAAGCAATGTTAGGAATATATGTAATCATTGGTGCTCAAATTTTTTTGATTCTTGATAGGCTTTATTTTTTTTACCAAACAAGGAAAAATGAACGTAACGTTTTGGATTGAGGCGCAAATCTTCAAGAAGTAGTTGCGCTTGATTATTTGTTTGATTTAGTGCATTAATAAGGGAATCGCTGTGCACTATTTTACCAAGAGACCCTTCACCAGAACTTATTTTTGAAGTGATAAGCGCAAGTTCGTTTGAGGTTTGTTGCAAAGAACGAATAGTTGCGGCCAAAGGAGCTTGTTGCAAGGAATCTGTAATGGCTGCAGCATTGGCTGAAACGCGCTCCAAAGAGCTAAACGTTTTGTTTAATGTTCCATCTGGGGTGTTTAAATTCATATCCAACGATTTTGTAAGTGACGTTAATACCGAAGTAGTTTCGCTGAATTGACCAATTGATTGACGTAAGGCTTCTTGGCGCTGTGCATCAAATACGTTATTAAAGGCAATAAATACCGAATCTGCATGAACAATCATGCTTTCAATTTTCTCTTGAAGGGGCGAAAGCTTTTCGTTTACCAAATCAGTTAATCCAGGTGCAACACTTGTTTGCAAGGTATCTTTATGCTTTGCTTTAGTTGAATTATCAAAGTTAGGTATAATGGCAAGTGCTTTCCCTCCTATCAATCCAGATTCATAAATTTGAGCTATGCTATTTTTAGAAAAAGGAAAGTCATTTTCTACTCTGAAAGTCACCAAAACTTTAGCAGATGGCTGCAATAACTCACAAGATTCTACAGCCCCTACCGTGTATCCATTAATGGTTACGGGTGTACCATTTACAAGTCCTTCAGTATTGTCATAAAGTCCATAAAAAACCCTGTCGGATACAAATACGTCATTCGATTTAAGGTAGCTAAAACCAATGAAAAATAGGGCAGCCCCAAAGATAAAAAGTAATGCCGTTTTTGCTTCGTTAGAAAACTTCACTTTGTAGTGGTTTTTTTCAAAAATAAGGATTATTTGTGCAGCTCAGACACCTTAATTAGATTTCATTTCAGGAGTTATTGACACTTCTAGCCCATTCTTAAACGCCTTAATATAAGCTCCCTTGTAACCTTTAGTAATGACATTTTTAATAGCAGATTTGGCATCTCTGAAAGATGAAAAATTTCCATAATAATACCGGTATAAACTTCCTTTTTGGATTCGTGTAACTGGTGAAAGACCTTTAAAATTATAAGAGACTGTTTCTATTTTTTTAGTGCTAGCAGAAATTTGAATGCGATAAA
Source organism: Flavobacteriaceae bacterium UBA7446 (assembly GCA_002478685.1). GTDB lineage: Bacteria > Bacteroidota > Bacteroidia > Flavobacteriales > Flavobacteriaceae > UBA7446. The sequence continues at coordinate 4,246 of DLPY01000060.1, read as the reverse complement.
TCATAGTGGAGCTTGATGAAGGAGAAGTAACAGCATCTTGCTCTGGCGTATCATCCATGACAAGACCAGAAAACAAGGTTCCATCTAATGAGGACTTGTATTCCATAATGGCTTTTGCAATCGCACGACTCATTTCACTTTGTCCACGTTTAGAGTTTAAATATGCACCTTCTTTGGCATTGGTCAAAAAGCCTGTCTCTACCAAAACACTTGGCATATATGTATTTCGTAGCACTAGGAATCCTGCCTGTTTTACAGTACGGTTTTTACGCTTTAAATTTTTTACAAAACTTTGCTGAATAAAATTCGCCGCCTCAATACTTTGGTTGAGATAATCTTCTTGCATCAACACCAAACTAATCACCGATTCTGGATTATTTGGATCAAAACCGTCATACTCTTGTTCATAATTATCCTCCAAAAAAATCACCGAGTTCTCTTTTTGTGAAATCCGAAAATTATCTTGATTACGATGTAGACCCAGAACAAAAGTACCAGCTCCATAGGCGTTTGAGTTATGTGCATCGCAGTGAATAGAAACAAATAAATCTGCTTTTGCTTTGTTGGCAATGTTAGCCCTTCCATTAAGCGTAATATAACGATCAGATGTACGGGTATACACTACTTTCACCCCTTTTTCTTTTTTTAAAAGCTCACCTGTTTTCATGGCAATGCTAAGCACAATATTCTTTTCGTAGTAGCTGTTACCCCTGTTTCCAGAATCTTTTCCACCATGTCCTGCGTCTATGACAACTGTAAATGGTTTGTTATTTTGGGAATACAATTTGCACAGAGATACCAAAGCTAAGGACATAAAAAAGAACACAAACACTATGAGACGCATGCTGGATAAAATATGTGTATTTTTGAACTCAATCAAGTTGAAGTCCTTGTCAAAAATAAGACAATATTCTGGCATCCCTCTTTATGCGCCACTAGTTAGCGTAATTTTAACTATCGTAAGCCATGTCAGCGCACAAGAAATTTTGCCTATTACAGACTCCATACCATCTGTTACACAGGACTCTATTCAAGAAAAGGAACCTGTCATTTTAGACAAAATTAAGCGTCATGCCAAAGGCTATATGGTTATAGACCGAAAGGAAAACAAGTTGTATATGTATGACGGTGCCGAACTCTATTATCAGGATGTTGAACTCAAGTCGGGTGTGATTGTATTGGACTACAAAGCCAATGAAGTTACTGCAGGTCGAATAAAAGATTCTTTAGGTGTTTTAATTCAGCCACCTTCTTTTAAACAAGGTAGTGACGAAGTTTTCCCAGACTCTATTCGTTTTAATTTTAAAACCAAAAAAGCCATTATTTGGAATTCGCGTAGTGAACAACAAGGGATGAACGTTAAGGCAGCCTCCACCAAAAAACAAAATGACTCTGTATATTATTTGCGCAATGCAAAAATAACGACATCCGAAAATATTGATGATCCCGAATACTATATTCGTGTACGAACAGCAAAATTTGTTCCGCAAAGGAAAATGATTGCAGGTCTTAGCAATATGTACATTGCTGATGTCCCCACGCCGTTATTTTTTCCATTTGCCTATTTCCCGATGACACAAAAACGCGCTACAGGTTTTTTGTTTCCAACCATAGGCGAAAACTTCAATCGTGGTTATTTTCTACAAAATGGAGGCTATTATTTTGTGCTTTCAGACAATTTGGATGTAGCCATTATGGGAGATTATTACACTAACGGCAGCTATGGTATTCGGGTTGAAAACAACTATTACAAAAGATATAAATTCAGAGGAAACTTTGCTTTTAGATATGAGAGTTTAATCAACTCAGAACGTGGACTCCCAAACTACAGTAAGAGCACCATTTTTAATTTAAGATGGTCGCATAGTAAAGACAGTAAATCAAATCCAAATAGTAGGTTTTCAGCTTCTGTAAATCTTGGAACAAGCTCGTATTTTCGTGAGTCTCTAAATCAAATCAACACCACAAATTTTCTAAACAACAACTTTAATTCCTCGCTTTCATATTCAAAAACTTTTCCAAAGTATCCATCAGTGAATCTTTCAGTTTCGGCTACACATAGTCAAAATACGCAGACCAAATCAGTGAACATGACCTTACCATCACTAACAGCTAACATGGAACGTATTTTTCCTTTTGCCAAACGAAACGGAATTAAAAAAGGGATATTACAAAACATTAATTTTCAATATACGATGCGTGGCGATAATCGTATCAATACCACAGATGATATCATTGCAGCAAAGGGGCTTTTTTACGGTGCTAAATCAGGGATGAGACACACCATACCAGTAGCTACAAACTTTAAAATTGCCAAACATTTTAATTTTACAATGGGGGGAAATTATGAGAACGTTTGGACTAATCAAACCATAAAGAAAAATGATTACGATCCAATATTAAACGCTCTTCCAGAGCAAGATACTATTCGAGGTTTTGATCGATTTTCCCAATACAATTTTAATGCTGGTGTAAACACAACACTTTACGGAGTATTTAATTTTAAAAAGGACAAAAAGATTCAAAGTATTCGTCATGTGATAAATGCAAATGTGAATTACAGCAATAGCCCAAGTTTTGAAAAGTATTATGATGAATATGTGATTGATGCAGATGGAAATACTAGAGAATATACGCGTTTTGATGGAGGCTTATACGGAAGACCTGGAAATCGAAAATCCAGCTCAATTGGTTTTACTTTGCGCAACACTTTAGAAGCAAAAATCAAAGAAAAAGACTCTACCAAAACAGAGCTTAAAAAAGTTAAACTACTAAACAATTTAAATTTTTCTACAAATTATAATATCACGGCAGACTCACTTCGGTGGAGTCCAGTCCGAATGACTACGGTAATTCCCCTTTTGGACAACCAAATTAATGTAAATTTAGGAGCGACTTTTGACCCCTACGCCATTAATGATGAAGGCAAGCGTATTAATACATTTAATATTGATAATGGGGGACCATTATTTAGGATGACGAGTGCAAACATCAACTGGGGTCATACCTTTAAAAGTAAAGGGAATTCAAGTTCAAAGAGTAATAACCAAAGTGCCATACCGGGTTTAGACAACAATAGGGGTATTGACGAAGATGCAGGTAGGCTTGGTTTAAATAATAATAAAGAATCAAATGAATCTGATACTAAAAAATCAGCATTTTACACCACGAATATTCCATGGAGCATCAATATAAGACATAGTTTGACGTATTCTAACCAAAGGCAGGAGAAAACGATCAGTAATAATTCACTTATGGCATCGGCAAACGTATCACTTACACCAAAGTGGAGAGTGAATGTTTCTTCAGGATACGATTTTAAAAACAAAGGGGTGACATTCACTAATTTGGGTATCGACCGGGATTTAGAAAGTTGGAACATGAACATATCGTGGACGCCATTTGGTTACCGCCAATCATGGTATTTTTTTATTGGTGTAAAATCGGGAATGTTACGTGACTTAAAATACGATAAACGTCGTGAACCAGACAAAAGACTCTAATTTAATTCAATGAAGAAAATTATCAAAACTAAAGAAGCCCCACTCCCAATTGGACCATACAATCAAGCTATTTTGAAAAACGATACGCTTTATGCTAGTGGGCAAATTGCCTTAAACCCAAAAACAAACAAGCTTGTTATTTGTGATATAAAAACAGAAACCAAGCAGGTAATGGAAAATTTAGTAGCCGTACTTAAGGCAGCGGATATGGATTTTTCACACGTGGTTAAGTGCAGTATTTTTATTTCAGATATGAATGATTTCACCGCCATTAATGACATCTATGGTTCTTACTTTAACCAAGAAACAGCGCCTGCCAGAGAAACTGTACAAGTGGCGGTATTGCCAAAAAACGTAAATGTAGAAATTTCGCTAATTGCGGTCCGCTAATTAAGCTTTCTATGATGTTCCACTAAACCTTCTATAGGTTTTTTTTGAATCTTACCTACGTTGACTCCAAGGCTTGCCAATACTTCTTTTAACTCTTGTTGCAGATAAAAAGCAATAGAGCCAATAAAATGCACAGGAACTTCTTTTGCATTTTCAAACTGCAAAATTTGATGTCGGGTAAACAAGCCAAATCCTTTTTTGATTAGTTCCTGACTGTATTCGTTTTCTTTATTATCGATAAGAAAACGCGCAAAGGTTGCCAAATAAGTATTTGGATTCGGTTTTTTGTACAAATTGGTCTTAATGATTTCTGAGGACAAGTCAAAAGAGTCTTCAACAACTTTTGCCATCTC
>DLPY01000027.1 GCA_002478685.1 Flavobacteriaceae bacterium UBA7446 | reverse complement strand
TGCCATACGATGGTCATGATAAGTGTCTATCGAAACGCCGCCAATTATGGGATTTTTGTGTGCCGATAAATGCAACGAATTATCAGTAATATGAATATCAGCACCCAACCTATTAAGTTCAGTGTGAAGTGCTACCAAACGGTCAGTTTCTTTAATTTTAAGTGTATGCAAGCCCGTCAAATCACAAGAAATACCCAATCCAAAGCAAGTTACAGCAATGGTTTGTGCAATATCGGGTGCTTTAATTAAATTGAGTGCGATGTGCGGTTGCACATTGCTATTGTTTTTTAGATGCAACGCATTGCTGTCAAATGTAGATGATACGCCCAACTGCTTATAAATATCGACCAAAACGCTATCCCCCTGTAGGCTATCCGCAATGTAATTTTTAATGGAAACTTGTGAATTTTCTGCCAATGCTACCATGCTAAAATGATAGGACGCCGAGCTCCAGTCTGATTCCACCTCAACAGTTTTTGAGTCAATGTTTTCTTGTGGGAAAACCTGAATGGTTTGCCCTTGAAATACTGCCTTAATACCTACTTTCTGCAACAACGAACAGGACATGTTAATGTAGGGGATAGAGGTTATTTCACCCACCAAATTGATGGTTAGCCCTTTGGACAATTTGGGAGCGATAAGCATCAAAGACGTAATGTACTGGCTACTTACATTAGCCGCCAATTCCACACTATCAGTTGTAATTCTTTTGCCAGAAATGCGCAGTGGCGGATAACCTTCATTATTTAGGTATTCAATTTCTGCGCCAATAGTACGCAATGCGTCTACTAAAATTTTGATTGGTCGCTGTTGCATGCGTTTTGAGCCTGTTAAAGTCTTTTGCACCCCTGGTGTGGTGGCAAAATAAGAAGTCAAAAAGCGCATTGTAGTTCCCGCATGACCAATATCTATAATTTCTTCGAATGAAGACAACCCACGCATCATGGCTTGCGTGTCGTCTGAATTTGAAAGGTTTAGTACTTCTAACTCTGGAAATAAGGCTTGGAGTATCAATAAACGATTTGACTCACTTTTGGAGCCTGTAATTACACATTTACCTGAAAGCTGTTGTGCAGTATGCGTGAGGCGTAAGGTACTCATGAACGAAGTTTTGGGTTGTTATGATGACGCTCGTGGTCGCGTTGGGTTTTGAATTCTAATTTACGATCAAAAGCAGCTTGCAGATCGGTATTGGTTTGATTTGCCAAACAAAGCAACACAAAGAGTACATCGGCAAGTTCTTCGCCTAGGTCTTTCGTTCTATCGCTTTCTTTTTCGGATTGCTCGCCATATCTGCGCGCGATAATTCGAGCTACCTCTCCTACTTCCTCTGTGAGTTGCGCCATATTGGTAAGCTCATTAAAGTAACGCACACCGTGGGTTTTAATCCACTCATCTACAGCTTCTTGTGCATCTTGAATGTTCATAAATCTCTATTTTTTGAATCGATTACAATCGTCACAGGACCATCGTTTACCAAATCTATTTGCATATCTGAGCCAAAAATACCGCACTGCACGGGTTTTCCCATTGCAAAAGCAGCTTTTTCTAAGAACAATTCATATAATGGCACTGCAATTTCATGCGTGGCAGCTTGACCATACGAAGGCCTATTCCCTTTTTTAGTTTGTGCAAAAAGCGTAAACTGACTTACTACCAACAACTCACCATTACTATCGATAACGCTTTTGTTCATGACTTGATTTTCATCATTAAAAATGCGCATATTCACTATTTTCTTTATCAACCAATCCACATCTTTGGCAAGGTCTTCATGGGTGATGCCAAGCAATACTACCAAACCATTACCGATCTGCTGCACATGTGTTTGGTTTGCTATAACTTGTGCTTTTTTAACACGTTGAATTACTGCTCTCATACGTCCCAAAAATCTGTTCGATACTGTGACTCATCTGCTGCCATCATTTGCACATAGCTTTTATAACGCGAGGCAGCAATTTCTCCCGACTCTACTGCTGCTTTAACAGCACACATAGGCTCATCAAGATGCAAGCAATTATTAAACTTACAATATTCCTTACGTCGAAAAAATTCACGGAAATAATCACCCATTTCCTCAGGTGCCATATTCACCATACCAAACCCACGAATACCGGGTGTATCTACTATGCGCGCTCCAAAATCCAAATCGTGCATTTCGGCAAAAGTGGTGGTATGTTGTCCTTGAAGATGTTGCAAAGAAATTTCTGCTGTCTTAATATTTAGCTCAGGTGCTAAGCTATTAATGAGCGTAGATTTTCCCACACCACTATGCCCTGAAAGCATACTAGTACTTCCTTTCATCCACTGCTGAACAGTTTCTAAATTTGTGCCTTTTAGGGCAGAAATCTCCAAACAAGTGTAGCCAATATTCAAATATACATCCATAAGGGCGTGAATTTGTTCCGATTCCTCAGAAGTGTACGTGTCTTCTTTGTTAAAAAGCAAAACGGTTTCTATCTCATATGCCTCGGCAGTAGCCAAAAAGCGGTCAATAAACGCAGGATAAGTGACAGGATTATTGAGTGTAACCAACAAAAAAGCACAATCTATATTAGCTGCAATAATGTGGATTTGTTTGGACAAATTCACCGATTTCCGCACAATATAGTTCTTGCGTTCATGGATATGCGTAATCACGCCTTGTGTGCCCTCTTGCGTTTCTTTTAGTGTAGCATCAACTACGTCGCCAACAGCAACAGGGCTTGTGCTTGTAAAACCCTCAATACGGAATTTCCCTTTGATGCGGCAGGGAACAAGTTTCCCGTCCGCATCTTTTACGTGATACCAGCTCCCCGTTGATTTGTACACCACTCCTGTCATGTAGCCAAATTAACAGATTTTTAGTTTATAGCCACTAATTGTTGATTATCTGCTCTTGGTGGTTGATAGATTCTTGGTGAATGGCCTTAAAAATGCGAAGGATAAATTCTTCGCTAAGTCCTCTTTCATCTCCGTCTAAAATCATTTTGCCCAAAATTTCGTTCCATCGTTTAGACTGTAATACAGCAACATTGTGATCTTTTTTGAGTTCGCCAATTTCGTTAGCAACTTTCATACGCTTGCTCAGGCTTTCTAGCAAACTTGCATCGATAACATCAATTTGTGTACGCAGAGTATTTAACTTGTTTTTGTACTGCACATCGTCATCTGTTTCCTTACGGATTTTCAAATCTTCCATCATTTGAACAAGCGTGTCGGGTGTAATTTGCTGAGCAGCATCACTCCACGCATTATCTGGATCCCAATGCGTTTCTACCATCAATCCATCAAAATTCAAATCCAATGCGGTTTGACAAATGTCATGGATAATATCCCGACGCCCTGCAATATGAGATGGATCGCAAATTAGCGGTAAATCGGGAAAGCGATTTTGCAGTTCAACCACAATCTGCCACTCGGGATTATTGCGGTATTTAGATTTATCATAGGTAGAAAACCCTCGATGAATAACCCCTAAGTTTTTGATGTTAGAGGTGTATAAACGCTCAATACCGCCAAGCCATAATGCTAGGTCTGGGTTTACAGGGTTTTTCACCAAAACAATTTTGTCCGTATCCTCTAATGCATCGGCAATTTCTTGCACAATAAATGGGCTAACCGTTGAGCGGGCACCAATCCACAAAATGTCAATATCATGCTCTAACGCCAACTGAACATGAGCGCGATTTGCCACTTCCGTACACGTAAGCAAGCCCGTTTCATCTTTTACGCGTTGCAGCCACTTTAATCCAATAGCGCCAACACCCTCAAAATTTCCAGGGCGTGTACGGGGCTTCCAAATACCGGCACGATAGGCAGTAACGTCTGTGTCTTTTAATTCATGTGCAATTTTGAGCACTTGATCTTCGGTTTCAGCGCTACAAGGTCCTGCAATTACAAGCGGATGATCAAGCTCAAAATCATTGAGCCACTGGCGCATTTTTGGGTTGTTTTCCATGGTTATTTCTATTTATGTTCTAAAATTGTTCCTATTTTATTAATGTATTTCATTTCAGCAAGCAGTTCTTCAACAGCCTCTGCTTCAAGTTTTTCTTTGAATAAGTTCAGATTGGAAATGTACTCATTTAGTGTTTCCAAAACGTTATGCTTGTTTTGAATAAAAATGGGCATCCACATTTCTGGTGAACTTTTAGCAAGACGTACCGTAGACGCAAATCCACTGCCTGCCATATCAAAGATGCTTTGCTCGTCAGGTTCTTTTTCCAGAACTGTTTTTCCAAGCATAAATGAGGTGATGTGCGACAAATGCGACACATAAGCAATATGCCTATCGTGCGCAACAGGGTCCATGCGGCGCACCACCATGTTTAGTTTTTTAAGAAAATTTTCCGCATGTAATAGCAAATCTGGGCGAGTTTGTTGCGCCTCGCAAAGCATCATGGTTTTGCCATCATACAAGTTTGGAATGGCGGCATCGGGTCCCGAAAATTCAGTACCAGCAATAGGGTGCGCTGCCAAAAACTGATTGCGTTTTGGGTGCGTTGCTACCGCTTCGCAAATAGCCGCTTTGGTAGAGCCAAAATCCATCACCAATGTATTGTCGCCAATGTTATCCAAAATTTTTGGGAGTAGCTTTGCAATGGCTTCTACAGGGATAGACACAAAGACCATATCGGCATTTGCAAGCGTATCCAAGGTGCCTTTTTGATGAATGAGCCCAAGTTCCACAGCACGGTTAAGCGTTGCATCTTTTCGGCTGATACCCTGCAAAACAACATTTGGATACAGACGCTGCAAGTCCAGCGAAAGTGACCCGTTCATTAATCCTATACCTACAAAACCAATGTTCATGACTTGATGCGGTTTAGTGCTTCTTTAATTCTTTCTTCAGTAACGCAAAGCGAAAAGCGAATATACCCCTCTCCTGCTGTGCCAAAAATGGTCCCTGGAGCTACAAAAATGTGCTGTTCGTGTAGCAGGGCATCAATATAGGTTTCGCTACTGGGTGCGCCGTTGGGAAGTTTTGCCCACACAAACATTCCGCAAGTATCTTTTTGGTAGGTCGTGTGAAGCGCCTCGGCAATTTTCCATACCAACTCGCGGCGTTTTTGGTACACGCTATTAATATGCAAAAACCAATCGTTACTTTGCTCAAGCGCGACAATAGCTCCTTGCTGAACACCAAAAAACATCCCCGAATCCATATTGCTTTTTACCTTTAAAATTTGGGTAATGTATTCCTCTTTTCCACATACCATACCCACGCGCCAACCTGCCATATTGTATGCCTTGCTTAACGATTGGAACTCCAAAGCAACTTCTTTTGCACCTTCCACGGCAAGTATGCTTAACGGCGCATCGTTTAGAATATGCGCATAGGGATTATCGTTGATAATGAGTATGTCATGTTGGGTTGCAAAAGCAATCAATTCCTTGAAAAAAGCCATAGTGGCTTTTGCCCCTGTTGGCATATGCGGATAGTTGATCCACATCAATTTTACACCCGATAAATCTTGCTTAGCAAGTTCTTCCAAATTTGGCAACCACCCATTGGCAGTATCCAATTTGTAGGGTACGGCGCGCGCGCCTACTAACTCCGTCACCGAAGCATAGGTTGGGTATCCTGGATTTGGAATTAAAACCCCGTCGCCTTCGTTCAAAAAAGCCATGGATACGTGCATAATGCCTTCTTTTGAACCCATCAGCGGCAGTACTTCGTTTGCGGGATTCAACGTAACTCCAAAAAACGTTTGGTAGTAATTTACCACGGCTTGACGCAACTCGGGCGTACCTTGATAGCTTTGGTATTTGTGCGCCGTGGGCTGCGAAAGGCTTTGTGTAAGTGCTTCCACCACTTGATGCGGTGGTGCAAGGTCTGGGCTTCCAATACCCATATTGATGATATCATGCCCATCGGAAATAAGCCCACGTACTTCTCGCAACTTTCTAGAGAAGTAGTATTCTTGAACGCTATGAAGTCTGTTTGCAGGTTTCATGCCGATAGCTTGTTTTTGTAGGTTCCCAATAATTTTAAAGACTCCGTCATAATTTCCAACAGCTTTACGGCTTTGGTGTAAAAGGTCACTTCATCAAATGTAACATCTACAAAAAAGGAGTACTTCCAAGGCGTTTCCACCACAGGCATGGACTGAATTTTAGTCAAATTAAGCTTGCAATCGCTAAGTACATTAAGTACGGCTGCCAAACTGCCTCGCTTATGATTTAGTACAAATTTTAGCGATGCTTTGTCGATATCTTCCGAAGTATTTGCTTTGGTTTTGACCACCACAAAACGGGTTGCGTTGTTGGTAATGCTGTGAATGTTGGGCGCAACAATATCTAACCCATAAAGCTGCGCTGCTGTTTTTGAGGCGATGGCACCCAAACCCTTGATTTGATTTTTGGCAATGCGTTGCGCAACCTCCGCCGTATCGGCATCTTCAATAAGTTTAATGTGCGGTTGGGTAGCAAAAAAATCTTTGCATTGCAACAATGCCATGGGATGCGAAGCTACTTCTTTAATTTCGCTAATTGTGGTGTTAGGAAGTGCCATAAGCTGATGCTCAATACGGATATATGCCTCGGCAACAATATTCAAGTCGTTTTTGTCAATAAGGGCGTAGTTGGGAATAATGGAGCCTGCAATAGAATTTTCAAGTGCCATAACGCCTGCCTCAGTAACCTTTGAGGTCACCGAAGCCGCCAATGCATCAAAAGACAAGCATTCGTCTAATGATAGGGCAGTGCCAAACAGCTGCGCCGCCACCTCGTGGTGGTACGAACCTTTAATTCCTTGTATGGCAATTTTTGTTTCCATTACTTTTCCCATTGTGGGTGCATAAAAAAACCCCGAACATTTGCTCAGGGTTTATAATTCGTTTTTTTTAAACACTATACACCCTGCTACTTTCCGCTATAGAAGTAGTAAAAAGATGTATAAAATGTGTTTGTTTTCATTTCAGGGGCAAATATAGACTCAAAACTGAAATAAAAAAAATTTTATACATGATAAACCCAAAATCTTAGGAATATGAACGAAAATAAAATACACGGATACAGATTAGCATCTAAATGGGATAGCTTTGTTGCCTCGTTAGTTGAAGGCATACTATTCACCATATTACTTTTTGCAGGTTTCTTATTGTTTGGAAAATATATTCTTGAGTATTGTAATAGTGATTTTACACTAATAGAATGTTGTTTACTCCACCATTGCTAGATTAATTGTAGGGGCGATATCTATCCCTTATTTGTTGGGGATTTAGTCCACAAACTCGCTAGTATTGGGATTGGTAAATCTACTGCAAACATTACGTTCTTTTTCTTCAGCAAAGGAAGCGCGCATATCTTCGGCATTGTCAAAGATAAAGCCAGAAGTAAGGTATAGCGGGACGCTACGCTCACTGTGCTGTGAACACTCTAGTTGCGTGCGAATGGCATCTGCTTCAAATTTTATTGTGGGACATATGGATTTTTATTTACAACTACAGAGAAACTTATTTTGGCAGTTGCCGCTAGGGTCAAAGACACCGAACAGTATTTAGTAAATGATAAGTGTGCTGCACGGTAAATTTTTTCGGGTTTTACATCGCCTGAAACATGAACCGTAGCGTGTACTTTGGTAAAAAGTGAAGGTGCTGGTTTGTCTTCACGGTCTCCTTCAACATCAATTTCCAACGAATCAAAAGCTACTTTTTGTTTGTTTAAAATAGAAATGATATCAATGCTAGAGCATCCAGCTACACCCATTAGCAAAAGCTCCATAGGGCTTGCACCATGTGGGTTATCTACAGATTTATTATCAATGGCTACTTGATGCCCTCTGTCGTTTTCAATAGTGGCATGATAGCCAGATTGATGGGTAAGTTTTACTTTCATTTAGTTGAAGGTTTAAATACATCACTAAGTAATGTATTGAGTTGATCGTACTCTATAAGAAATGCATCATGTCCATGAATAGACGTAATGGTTTTAAAAAATACATTGGGTTTTACATTCATCAATCGGCGGTAGGTTTCACGATTATCTTCGTGAGAAAAAAACAAGTCGGTATCAATGGAAACCAAATAAATATTTCCAGTAACCTGCTCCACCAATTGCTCAAATGACTCTCGATTTTGACAGATGGCAACCGTTCCAAGCAAGTGGTTCATTGCCATGTAGGCACGTAAATCAAAGCGTTCAGCCAATTTATCGCCATGGTGTAACAACCATGTTTCAACATTGTATTGGTCATAATCGAGGTTGAAAGTGCGTCCAAACCTAGATTTAAATGACTGTGGTGTTCGATAGCATAGCATCGCGTGAATGCGCGCATCTTCGAGAGGGTTATCTGAATTATGCAGCAATCTATCTTGCAATAATACGTTTGCCAAAATCCAATCAGAAGCTTCCCAATGACACGCAATTGGAATAATATTTTGGATAAACTGGGGATATGAAACCGCCATTTCCCACGCTAATGCACCTCCGATAGAGCCACCAATAGCTGCATACAATTCGGCTATGCCGAGTCCGTCTAGAGTTATTTTAAATGCATCGGAAACATCGCGTAACACCCAATCTTTGTAATCAACTAAAAAATTATCATCGAAGCCGTTTCCAGGGAAATTAAAGGCAATAATACTATACACTTCAGTATCTATCAGCTTTTTTGGACCGATAATATCGCTCCACCAACCATCTTCACCCGAAACAACAGAATTGCCTGTAAGTGAATGATTCACCAACACTACGGGTGCGCTATCAAGTGGTTTTCCAAAGACTTGATACGACAGCGTTATGGGAATAACCTTGCCGCTTTGCAACCGAAAAGAAGGGACAGTATATTTTTGAAGTGATGACATATTGCCATTAAACTTTTTGAAATTTACAGCGAATCAAATGCAGCCTGTAGGTCTGCTTTTAAATCCTCGATGTTTTCTAAACCAACAGACAAACGAATTAAATCATTGGTAACACCCGTGTCTTCTTGCTGCTCGGGTGTAAGTTGTTGGTGTGTGGTACTTGCGTTGTGAATAATCAATGATTTGGAATCGCCAAAGTTGGCAAGTAGTGAAAATAATTTGGTATTATCAGTAATTCTCTTTGCTGCTTCAAATCCGCCTTTCGCGCCAAAAGTAACTACACCACTTTGTCCGTTAGGAAGGTATGTATCTACTAATGCTTTGTATTTGCTAGACTCCAAACCAGGATAGTTCACCCAAGCCACAGCATCGTTTTCGCTAAGCCATTGTGCCAATTCAAGGGCGTTCTGGCTGTGCTTTTGCATTCTTACCTCAAGGGTTTCTAACCCTTGAATAATTTGAAACGCATTAAATGGACTAATGGCACCTCCGAGGTCACGCAACCCTTCAACACGAATACGTGCAATATAAGCTGCTGGTCCTAAAGCTTCATGGTAGTTTAATCCATGATATGATGGCGAAGGAGAGGTAAATTCTGGAAATTTTCCACTCGACCAGTCAAACTTACCAGCATCAATTATTACACCGCCCATAGACGTTCCGTTCCCATTGATATACTTTGTAAGGGAATGAATAACGATGTTAGCTCCGTGCTCAATAGGTTTTAAAAGTGCAGGAGTAGCCACCGTGTTATCTACCATAAGCGGAATTTTATGCTTTTTAGCAACCTCAGAAATGGCTTTTAAGTCTAGCACATCGAGTTTAGGGTTTCCTAGTGACTCCGCAAAAATTAAACGTGTATTTTCTTGTACAGCGTCATCAAAATTAGATGCATCGTTTGGATCAACAAACGTAGTTGTAATGCCAAATCGTGGAAGCATAGATTTTAACATATTATAAGATCCACCGTACAAACTATTGGAAGAAACAATGTGATCTCCAGCCTTTAAGAATGTCAGAATTCCCGTAGAAACTGCAGCTGTTCCAGAACACGTTGCCACGGCAGCAATACCGCCTTCAAGGCTTGCCATTCGTTGCTCTAACACATCATTGGTAGGATTATTTAATCGGGTGTAAATATAGCCGGGCTCAGCAAGTGCAAAAAGGTTAGCTGCGTGTTCTGCACTGTTAAACACATAAGAAGTAGATTGGTACAGCGGTACTGCTCGCGTTCCTTGTGTTTTTGTTATGTCGTGCCCTTCGTGCAGAGCTTTTGTAGCAAATTTAGATTGACTCATGTTTTTATGTTAAAAGTTATTTTTAAATGTATCTATTAAATCGAGTTTCTCCCAAGTGAATAATTCCACATCACAGTCTATTCGACCGTTATATGGTGACTCAAAAGTCTTTTTTATCATTTTAGGTGTTCTACCCATATGCCCGTAGGCGGCGGTTTCAAAGTAAATGGGGTTTCTTAGTTTTAGTCGTTGCTCAATTCCGTAAGGAGTGAGGTCAACTAGTTTGGCAATTTTTTTGGCTATCTCAGCATCAGTACAGGTAGTTTTTGCCGTGTTATATGTATTGATAAAAATAGAGGTTGGCGCAGCCACGCCAATGGCATAGCTCAACTGCACGAGAACTTCATTGCAAATATCTGCAGCCACTAAGTTTTTGGCAATATGCCGAGCGGCATAAGCAGCACTTCTATCTACTTTTGAAGGGTCTTTACCACTAAACGCACCTCCACCGTGCGCACCTTTTCCACCATAGGTGTCAATAATGATTTTACGCCCTGTCAAGCCTGTATCTCCATGTGGACCTCCAATGACAAATTTGCCTGTTGGGTTGATATGATACGCAATATCATTTCCAAATAAGGCTTGTACTTCTTCAGGATAACACGATACAACTTTTGGTATTACCAACCCAATCAAATCTTTTCGGATTTTAGCTAGCATCGCCTCATCCTCATCAAATGGGTCATGTTGGGTAGAAATCACAATGGTGTCAACACGAAGGGGTTTATGGTCATCGCTATACTCCAAAGTAACTTGTGATTTGGCGTCGGGTCTTAGATAGGGAATTTGGGATTTATCCTTCCTAAAATCAGATAAGACACGCATGATATTGTGTGCAATATCCAATGCCAAAGGCATGAAGTTTTCAGTTTCATTATTGGCGTAGCCAAACATAATGCCTTGATCTCCAGCGCCTTGCTGTTTGTTCTCGTCTCGCTCAATGCCTTGGTTGATATCGGAAGATTGCTCGTGAATAAGTGAAATCACACCACAAGAATTGCCAGAAAATTGGTAGGCATCTTCAGTATAGCCGATGCGATTAATGATCTTTCGGGTAATGGTTTGCAAGTCTAGATAGGTCTTGCTTTTTACTTCACCTGCAATAATCGCCTGACCTGTTGTAACTAATGTTTCACAAGCTACTTTACTGGTTGGGTCAAATGCAATAAAATGGTCTAATAAGGCATCACTAATTTGATCTGCAACTTTATCTGGGTGACCCTCACCTACGGATTCTGATGTAAAAAAGTATGGCATAATCTTGCTTTTAAAAGAATTGAGACCGATTATACTCATCAAAAGCAAGCTGTTTTAGCAGTTTTTTTGAGAGGTTGCAATCAGTCAAATCCTTCCTCTGTGGGTACAAATATACAATTGCACCTATAAATGGCAATACTTTTTAACAGAAATTAAAAAAGGTTAGGTTTTAACAAAGGTTATTAAAGACTCTTTCATTTTATATGAACACTCTTTATTTAGATTCTTTTTAAGAATTCCATTTTAAGAAAGATACTTATATTTAATGCTCATAAACTACAAGGATGCACGTAGCCATAGCAGGAAATATAGGAGCTGGAAAAACAACGCTTACAGAACTTTTAAACAAACACTACGGCTGGGAAGCTATTTATGAAGACGTAGTAAAAAACCCCTACTTGGATGATTTTTATGCCGAAATGGAGCGTTGGTCTTTTAACCTTCAAATTTACTTTTTAAACAACCGATTTAGACAGCTTTTAGATATCCAAAAAAACGGAAATGATGTAGTGCAAGACCGATCCATTTATGAAGATGCACACATCTTTGCACCCAATTTAAATGCCATGGGACTAATGACCCATCGTGATTTTAGCAACTATTCTGCGGTTTTTGAGCTTATGGAGTCTTTAGTTAAAGGGCCTGATTTGATGATATACTTAAGAAGTTCTATTTCAAATCTTGTGGCTCAAATACACAAACGTGGTCGAGATTATGAAAATTCAATTAGCATTGAGTACCTAAGCAGGCTTAATGAGCGCTATGAGGCATGGGTGCATAACTACGATAAAGGAAAAATTCTTATCATTGACGTAGACGAGCTAAACTTTGTAGACAGCAAAGAGGATTTGGGAGTAGTGATCGAAAAAATTGATGCCGAACTCAGCGGATTATTTTCTGATTAAAGTGCTTTTTCTTCAGCTTCAATTGCGGCTTTAACTTCGCTAGCGGTACCTTCAAACACCTTTACTTGTTCAACTTCCTGACCATCTTGGTCGGTGACAACCGTAAGGGTACCCTTGGCCATTCCCCCGTCAGTGCGCTCCATTTGCACTTCTACATGAAGTACATCTGAGCTATGTGCGTCACCTAAAAGCGGTGCCAACACTAGACCAATCAAGCAGGTAAGTTTAATAAGTATATTCATTGATGGTCCAGAAGTATCTTTAAATGGGTCACCAACGGTATCTCCAGTAACAGCAGCCTTATGCGCATCACTACCTTTATATACCATTTCTCCTTCTATCTCAACACCTGCTTCAAAAGATTTTTTTGCATTGTCCCAAGCACCACCAGCGTTATTTTGGAAAATTGCCCACATAACTCCAGAAACACACACACCTGCCATATAACCACCAAGAGGTTCGGCTCCAAATAATAGCCCTATAATAATGGGGGTAATGATTGTAATGAGACCCGGAATAAGCATTTCTTTAAGCGCAGCTTTAGTTGAAATATCTACACATTTTGCATACTCTGGCTTGCCTTTTCCTTCTAAAATACCTGGAATTTCTTTAAACTGTCGGCGCACTTCGTACACCATTTCCATTGCTGCTTTTCCAACCGATTGCATTGCAAGAGCAGAAAAGACCACAGGAATCATACCACCAACAAATAGCATGGCAAGTACGTCTGCTTTAAAAATATTAATTCCATCAATCCCTGTAAACGTAACATAGGCAGCAAACAAGGCGAGTGCCGTAAGTGCAGCAGAAGCAATTGCAAATCCTTTTCCAACAGCTGCCGTAGTATTACCAACAGAGTCTAAAATATCTGTACGTTCACGTACTTCAGGATCAAGTTCGCTCATTTCAGCTACGCCTCCTGCGTTATCGGCAATGGGTCCAAAAGCATCAATGGCTAGCTGCATCGCAGTAGTTGCCATCATCGCAGAAGCTGCTAGGGCAACGCCGTAAAATCCAGCCAAGGTATAGGAAGCAAAAATCGCTGCTGCAAACAGAATTACTGATAAAAAGGTAGATTTCATACCCACTGCAAGTCCAGCAATGATGTTGGTTGCTGCACCAGTTGAGCTATTTTGTACAATGTCCAATACAGGTTTTTTGCCTAATGATGTATAATACGCGGTTACAATTGATATTAACGCACCAACAGCAAGTCCAATACAAGCTGCCCAAAATACATTTATGGATGGCACTGCGACAATTCCTTCACCAAAGAAGTTCATTTTAAGTGTTTCTGGAAGCATCCAGTCAATAAAATACAAACTTGCACCAAGGGTGATTATAATTGCCACCCAGTTACCAGTGTCAAGCGCCTTTTGCACTTGTGATTCTTTAGCATCATTGCTTTTGATACTAACAAACAAAGTTCCAACAATAGAGGCTACAACACCAACTCCAGCAATAACAAGTGGGAGTAGGATAGGTCCCATTCCACTAAAGCTTGTTAATTCAGTCCCAGCGTCAAGCATATCTTTAATAACATAGTTTCCAAGCACCATAGCTGCTAAAACAGTCGCTACATACGATCCAAACAAATCGGCACCCATTCCAGCTACATCTCCAACATTATCTCCCACATTATCAGCAATCGTAGCAGGGTTTCGGGGATCATCTTCTGGAATTCCCGCTTCCACTTTACCCACTAAGTCTGCACCTACATCTGCAGCTTTGGTATAGATTCCTCCGCCCACACGCGCAAAAAGTGCAATTGATTCAGCACCCAGTGAAAAACCAGCAAGTGTTTCAAGAACTAGAGTCATTTGCGTGTAGAAATCGCCTTCGCCGCCCATGAATTTTCCAACAAAAAACAAAAACAACAGGCTCAATCCCAATACGGCAAGACCTGCAACACCAAGCCCCATAACAGTCCCACCGCCAAAAGAAACTTTCAAGGCATTTGGCAAGCTCGTTTTGGCAGCCTCGGCAGTTCTTGCGTTAGCGTCAGTAGCAATTCTCATTCCGATATTTCCTGCAAATCCACTAAAAATAGCTCCTAATATAAACGCAAGAACAATCATTGAGTGCGTAGAAGCTACAAGTGTAGAAATAAAATAAAGTGCAACTGATGCGCCAATAACAAAAAGTAACAGCAAGCGATACTCTGCATTTAAAAATGCTAGAGCGCCTTCTTTAATAGCACTTGAAATCTCATTCATTTTAGCTTCTCCAGCAGGCTGTTTGCGTACCCATTGTGCTTTAAAAAACATTACTAGTATTCCAAGAACAGCTAATGCAATGGGAAGGAAAAAAATGAAATCATTCATATATATAGGTTTATTTCTTTAGTTTAAAACTTTTTTAACAGCGCGAATGACATCTTCGTGATTTGGCAACCATTCCTGAAGTAATACAGGAGAGTAAGGGGCCGGAGTATCCGCAGTATTTATTTTTTGAATTGGTGCGTCTAAATAATCAAAAATTTGATTTTGAATTTGGTAAGTAATTTCAGTAGAGACATTTCCAAACGGCCATGCTTCTTCCAGAATAACCAATCGATTGGTTTTCTTGACCGACTCAATGATAGTGTCCATATCTAATGGACGAACGGTGCGCAAATCAATAAGTTCGCACGAGATATTTTCTTTAGCCAAGGCATGAGTAGCTTTATGAGCCTCTTTAAAAATCTTTCCAAAAGAAACCAAGGTAACATCCGTTCCTTGTTTCTTCACTTCAGCCACGCCAATAGGAAGTACATATTCGCCGTCAGGCACTTCGCCTTTATCACCGTACATTTGCTCAGACTCCATAAAAATCACGGGGTCATCATCGCGGATAGCGGCTTTCAAAAGTCCTTTTGCGTCATATGGATTCGAAGGCACGATTACTTTTAATCCAGGGCAATTGGCATACCAACTTTCAAACGCTTGGGAGTGCGTAGCGGCTAACTGACCTGCAGAGGCAGTAGGTCCACGAAATACAATAGGACATGGAAACTGACCCGCAGACATTTGACGAATTTTTGCAGCATTATTAATAATCTGATCGATACCAACAAGCGCAAAATTAAATGTCATAAATTCAATTATTGGGCGATTTCCAGTCATAGTAGAGCCGACACCAATCCCAGTAAATCCAAGCTCGGAAATTGGCGTATCAATAACACGTTTTTCGCCAAATTCGTCTAACATTCCTTTTGAGGCTTTATAGGCACCATTATATTCGGCAACTTCTTCACCCATCAAATAAATGCTTTCATCGCGACGCATTTCCTCAGTCATCGCCTCACATATCGCTTCTCTGAATTGTATGGTCTTCATAGCTGTTTAAGTGGCGCAAAATTAGTAATAAAATGTCCAATCGCAAAAGACTTTATTTTATTATGCGTGCATAATAAATTTAATTTTTTTGTACATTTGTAGAAAATTAAATCATTATGAATATTTTAGTGTGCATTAGTCATGTTCCAGACACCACATCAAAAATAAATTTTACAGAAAACGATACCGTTTTTGACAGCAGCGGAATTCAATTTGTCATAAACCCAAATGATGAGTTCGGACTTACTCGTGCAATTTGGTTCAAAGAGAAGCAAGGCGCACAGGTCCATGTGGTTCATGTAGGAACTTCAAAATCAGATACCACTTTACGCAAATGTTTGGCCATTGGGGCAGACAAGGCATATAGAATTGACACCTCTGCTGTTGATGGTTCGTCTGTAGCAAAAGAGCTTTTCGCCTTTATTAAAAGCAATTCATACGATTTAATTATAGCAGGCAGAGAATCCATTGACTATAACGGTGGTATGGTTCCTGGAATGTTGGCAGCTTTATTAGATATACCTTTTGTTCCCAACTGCGTTGGTTTAGAAATTGACGGTACTACTGCCGTAGCAGAACGCGAAATTGACGGAGGACGCGAAAAACTTAAAGGTTCCTTACCAATGGTCATAGGAGGTCAAAAAGGGTTGGTAGAGGAGTCTGATCTTAGAATTCCTAATATGCGTGGCATTATGCAAGCACGTCAAAAACCTTTTGAAGTTGTACCTGCACAACGAGTTGCAGCAGCAACAGAAGATTTAAAATTTGAAAAACCAGCTCCAAAAGCTGAGGTAAAGTTGGTACCCGCAGATGATTTAGACCAACTTATTGAACTTTTACACAAAGAAGCTAACGTCCTGTAACACTTTATTTTATTATGTCTGTTCTTATTATTGCTGAATCTGAAAACAACACACTAAAACGCAACGCTGCCGAAGTAGCTTCTTACGGGGTGGCTCTTGCCGCAAAACTAAACACCTATTGTGCTGCCATAGCCTTTCATGCTACTAACGCGACCGATTTAGGGCAATATGGAATTACCAAAGTAACCCATAGCACAAATGTTCCTGAATCTTTTGACTCTAATGTATATGCAAATGCCATTTTTGCTTATGCACTTAGAAATAAAGTTACTCATATTATTTTAAGCAGTAGCGCAAATGCTAAATTTTTAGCGCCATTACTTGCAGCAAAACTCGAAGCTGGGTACGTGCCTAACGTGGTTGCCCTTCCCAAAGAGCTAAGTCCACTTACGGTCAAGCGAACAGCGTTTACTAATAAAGCCTTTACACACACTCAATTGCTAACAGCTTGTAATATTATAGGTGTTGGTAACAACACTTTTGGTGTGATTGAAAATGCTGTAGATTGTACGGTTGAAGAAATGGATGCAGAAAACGTCACTTCAAATTTAGAACAAGTTTCTATTGAAAAAGTAGTTGGCAAAGCCACTATTGCTGATGCAGATGTGGTTGTTTCGGGAGGTAGAGGACTAAAGGGTCCTGAAAATTGGCATTTAATAGAAGATCTTGCCGAAGTATTGGAAGCAGCCATGGCATGTTCTAAGCCTGTTTCAGATATGGGTTGGCGTTCGCACGACGAGCACGTGGGTCAAACAGGAAAGCCCGTTTCTACCAACTTATACATTGCCATTGGTATTTCAGGTGCTATTCAACATTTGGCGGGAGTGAATTCATCAAAAGTAAAGGTGGTCATCAATAACGACCCCGAAGCGCCCTTCTTTAAAGCTGCCGATTATGGCGTCGTTGGCGATGCGTTTGAGGTGGTGCCAGAGCTCACCAAAAAGTTAAAAGCATTTAAGGCACTTGGATAAACACTGAATTTTGTATTTTTAAAATTCATTAGCAACATCCAAAAAATGAGTCTCATTGAACTTCGTGTGAATCGTATTTCATACAGCCAAAATCAAAGCGGTGCTTATGCCATGATTTTGGATGAAGTGGATGGAAAACGAAAATTACCGGTTGTTATTGGCGAATTTGAAGCTCAGTCTATTGCTGTTGCTTTGGATAAAGACATTAAACCCCAGCGCCCTTTTACGCACGATTTATTTAAAAATTTTGCTTTTAGATTTGACGTTGCGATAAAACGTGTCATCATTACCAAGCTTGTTGACGGCGTTTTTTATTCAAGTCTCATTTGTGAACGTGATAAAATTGAAGAAATTATCGACTCGCGTACTTCCGATGCGATTTCGTTGGCATTACGGTTTAAAGCTCCAATATTCACACACGAAAGCGTCATGGAAAAAGCAGGAATTGTTTTTGACAAAGACGATGCTCCATCAAAAGGTGCTCTTATTGATGAGCTTTCTGCTGAAGAAAATTACGACGACTTAACTACCGAAGAATTGGAGCGCGCCATCAAAAAGGCCGTAAAAAAGGAAAATTATGAAATGGCAGCTCGACTTCGAGACGAAATTTCTAAACGTGAAAGCGAAGCAAACGAATGAACGTGTTTTTTGGAACTGCACTTGAGCCAATTCTTGCACATCAAGGCATTACACTTTTTGGTATTTTTCAAGGGGTAATTGGCATATTTACGCTCCTTTCTCTAGCTTATATATTTAGTGCAAACCGTAAGGCAATTCCCTGGAAAACGGTAGGTTTTGGGCTGCTTTTACAACTCTTTTTGGCATTCTGTGTCTTAAAGATCCGCTGGGTGGAAAGTGTTTTTAGTGCTATTGGACAAGTGTTTGTTAGTATTTTAGATTTTACAGCTGCTGGAAGCACTTTCCTCTTTGGTGATTTAATGAACTCCGATAGCTACGGTTTTATTTTTGTGTTTCAGATTTTACCCACTATTGTCTTTTTTGCTGCGTTAACATCATTGCTGTTTTACTTAGGTGTGTTACAGTTTCTTGTAAGGATTCTCGCCAAGTGCGCCACCAAACTTCTCAATGTTTCTGGGGCAGAAAGCCTCTCTGTTATTGGAAATATTTTCTTAGGTCAAACTGAAGCCCCGCTACTCATTAAAGCGTATTTACCCAAAATGAATCGCTCCGAAATACTTTTAGTGATGGTGAGCGGTATGGCAACTGTTGCGGGTGGTGTTTTGGCAGCATACATCAGTTTTTTGGGTGGCAACGACACTGAACTGCGCCTAGCTTTTGCCAAACATTTGTTGGCAGCATCGGTTATGGCAGCGCCGGGCGCCATTGTAATATCTAAGATGCTTTTTCCGCAAACCGGGGAAATTGACAAAGAGACCAAAATTTCCAAACAAGATGTTGGCAGCAACCCGTTAGATGCCATTGCAAATGGTACGATTGAAGGGGTAAAACTCGCCGCTAATATTGGCGGCATGCTACTTGTTTTTGTAGCACTCATTGCTATGACCAACGGCATCCTTTTTCAAGTTGGCGAATTGACGAATCTTAACAATTGGTTTGCAAGTTGGTCGGCGTATGAAGCGTTGTCTATTGAAGCTATTTTGGGAACAATATTCGCTCCGCTAATGTGGCTTGTCGGAGTACCTTGGAACGATTTAATGCCCATGGGACAGTTGTTAGGTGTAAAATTAGCAGCAAGCGAATTTGTGGGTTATATCCAATTAGCTGAACTCAAAAATAGTGCAAATGATATCCATTTTCTTTATCAAAAATCCATCGTAATGGCAACCTATATGCTCTGTGGGTTTGCCAATTTTGCTTCTATAGGTATCCAAATTGGAGGCATTGGCGGATTAGCTCCCAATCAACGAAAAGTAATTTCCAAGTTTGGGTTTAGGGCAGTGTTGGGTGGCACGCTTGCGTCGCTTTTATCTGCCGCGATTGTAGGGGCTTTGTTGGGCTAATCGTTGAAAACCTTTTGAAAAACTGTTCGCACAACTGTGTTATTATTACCTCTAGATTTTACCTTTACAAAAATATATTATGCAGCAATATTTAGATTTGGTTAAACGTGCTCTGAACGAGGGGGCGGTAAAAGGAGACAGAACTGGAACTGGAACTCGGAGCGTATTTGGGCATCAAATGCGTTTTGATTTGTCTGAAGGTTTTCCATTGGTTACCACCAAAAAAATTCACCTAAAATCAGTGATTTACGAGCTGCTATGGTTTATTAAAGGAGATACCAATATTGAATATCTTACCGAAAACGGCGTACGTATTTGGAACGAATGGGCAAACGAAAACGGAAACTTAGGTCCGGTGTACGGACACCAATGGCGCAATTGGAACAACGAGGGCGTCGACCAACTTGTAAACGTCATTGAAACATTAAAAACCAACCCAAACAGCCGACGCATGTTGGTGTCTGCTTGGAATCCAAGCGTACTTCCAGACACCTCAAAGTCGTTTAGCGAAAACGTTGCAAACGGCAAAGCTGCTCTACCGCCCTGCCATGCGTTTTTTCAATTTTATGTAGCCGATGGAAAACTTTCATGCCAGCTATATCAACGCAGTGCCGATATTTTTCTTGGTGTTCCGTTTAATATAGCTTCGTATGCATTGCTTACCGAAATGATGGCACAAGTATCTGGTTTTAAGACTGGTGAGTTTATTCACACTTTGGGCGATGCACATATTTATAGCAACCACATAGAGCAATTGGAGTTACAACTCAGCAGAACACCTAGGTCCCTACCAACACTTAAGCTCAACCCCAACGTTACTGATTTGCTTTCCTTTCGTTATAAGGATATTGAAATTCTCAATTACGATCCGCACCCCAGCATAAAAGGAACGGTTGCGGTCTAAATCCAATACTTATGCTTTTTAAAAAAAAATCAAAAATTACCCTTGACCCACAGCATCTTTCACTTATGGAACATGCTCAACAACGCGTTGCACAAAAAAAGCGTTTTCATTCACACCTACTTGTTACATTATTTCTCGTATTTTTTGCACTAGTGCTAAATTTTGCTTTTGAATATAAAGCAGATTTTACTCCTTTCAATACGCATTGGTCGTTTGTGCTAGCTACTTTTTTAGGTGTCTTGTTGCTCATACACTTTCTTAAAGTTTATCTGTTTTATTCGTTTATGGGAAAGGCATGGGAAATCCAGCAGATGGAGTTTCTACTTGAAAAACAAGCCGCTAAGGTGGAAAAAATAAAACGGAGTATGGATAAAGAAGCTACCCTTAAAGCGACTGCTGAATGGGAGCGTGAAAGGCAACAAAAAAACATTACGATTATTGCTGCCGCTGGCGAAAATAATGCACTTGGAAAAGACAATAAGCTCATTTGGCATTTATCTGACGACCTAAAGCACTTTAAAAATCTAACCAAAGGACATCATGTTATTATGGGTAGAAAAACGTTCGAGTCCATGCCAAAAGCATTACCAAACCGAACCAATGTGGTTATTTCAAGACAAAAAGATTACGTTGCAGAAAATGCGCAGGTGGTCAGTTCATTAGAGGCGGCGTTGGCCTTTGCACAAGAAGATGACCGCCCGTTTATTATTGGTGGGGGAGAAATTTACAGTCAAGCATTGGCGTTTGCAGACTGTATTGAACTCACACGAGTACACGATGATTTTGAAGCAGACACGTTTTTTCCAGAAATAGATACTACTGTTTGGCGTGAGGTTTGGCGCGAAAACCACGACAAAGATGATGAGCACGCGCACGCATTTTCATTTATTAGATACGAAAAAATAGACGCATGAATGTAGCTATATTTCCTGGGCAAGGCGCCCAGTTTGTAGGAATGGGCAAGGAACTGTATGAACAAAGTTCTTTGGCTAAAGAACGCTTTACTACCGCCAACAAAATCTTAGGATTTTCTATTACAGACATTATGTTTGATGGCGATGATGATACTTTAAAAGAAACCGAAGTCACGCAGCCAGCCATTTTTTTGCATTCGGTTATATCCTATGAATTGGCGCAAAAATCTACTCCCGATATGGCTGCTGGGCATTCTTTGGGTGAATTTTCTGCACTTACGGCAATGGGAGCCTTATCTTTTGAGGACGGTTTACGCTTGGTTTCCAAACGCGCAAAGACCATGCAAGCAGCATGTGATGTTACCAAAGGCACCATGGCTGCGGTGCTTGGATTAGCCGATGATTTAGTAGAAAATACTTGTGCTGAGCTTGATGGTGTTGTCGTGGCTGCCAATTATAATTGTCCGGGGCAATTGGTAATTTCGGGGGAGTTTTCAGCGGTGGAAGCGGCTTGCGAAAAACTCAAAGAGGCGGGTGCTAAACGTGCATTACTTCTTCCTGTTGGAGGTGCGTTTCACTCACCGCTAATGGAGCCTGCGCGCGACGAACTTGCCAAAGCCATTTTAGAAACCACCATTCATACACCAAGTTGTCCCATTTACCAAAATGTAGCGGCTGCACCTATACAAGATGCAAGCATAATCAAAGAGAATCTAATCGCTCAACTTACGGGCCCTGTAAAGTGGACACAAACCATCAAGCAAATGCTCGAAGATGGCGCAAGTTTGTTCACGGAGTACGGTCCGGGCAAAGTACTACAAGGATTAGTTAAAAAAATAGATCGCGAAGCTGAAGTCAAATCTGCTGTATTGGATTAATCCAAAAACGCCAATATCGTTTTACAGATAAACTGTATTTGTTCATCGTCCAGCTCACTGTGCATAGGTAGGGAAATAACTTCACAAATCAACTGGTTGGTAGCCTTGAAATCTTCTTCTTTGTAACGCCTATCCGCATACGCCTTTTGTAAATGTAATGGTATGGGATAATATACCCCGCACGGAATTTTATTTTCCTGAAGATGTACTACCAAGGCATCACGGTCTGTATCCAAAATACGAAGGGTGTATTGGTGAAATACGTGCGAATTGCAATCCCCCGAAGTTATAGGAGTCATGATTTTTGGATGATCTCCTATTAGTTCGGTATAACGAATTGCCGCCCATTTACGTCTTTCATTATAGTAGTCAAGGAGTTTTAATTTTTCGTTTAACACCACCGCTTGCAAGCTGTCTAATCTAGAATTTACCCCAACTACATCGTGATGATAGCGTTTGTACATGCCATGATTGACAATGCCACGAATGATGTGTGCGAGGTCATCGTCGTTTGTAAAAATGGCTCCGCCATCGCCGTAGCAACCCAAATTTTTAGATGGGAAAAAAGAAGTTGATGCTACGTGCCCAATACCGCCTGTTTTGGTTTTGGTGCCGTCTTTGCTGGTAAAAGTTGCGCCAATACCTTGGGCGTTGTCTTCAATCACATAAAGGTTATGCTTGTTGGCAATTTCCATAATGGCATCCATCTCGGCAGCTTGCCCAAAAAGATGTACGGGAACAATAGCTTTGGTGTTTGGAGTAATCGCTTTTTCAATCGCTTTGGGGTCAATATTAAAGGTGTCTGGAAGTACATCTACCAAAACAGGCGTAAGCCCCAAAAGGGCGATAACCTCCACGGTGGCAGCAAAGGTGAAATCCGCTGTAATGACCTCATCACCAGGTTTTAGCCCCAATCCCATCATGGCAACTTGAAGCGCATCTGTGCCGTTGGCGCATGGAATTACATGCTTTACTCCAAGGTATTTTTCTAAGTTGGTTTGAAACGTTTTTACGGCAGGGCCATTAATAAATTGTGCTGAAGAAAGTACTTCTTGCATGCCCGCATCTACTTGGGGTTTGATGAATTCGTACTGGGTCTGCAAATCGACCATTTGTATTTTTCGCATCGCAACTTTTTGGTTCAGCAAATTTACAAAAAACATGCACCTCTTTCTGAAATAAGTATCTTTGAGGCATGCAATTTTTTTATTCTTTGGCGATATCGGTGGCTAGGTATGCGATGCCATTATTAGCACGAGGTGCCAAAGCCAACGCCTTTGTTCAAGGAAGAAAAGAATTATGGAAACAACTAGATAGCATTCCTAAAAATGCCACCGTGGTGTGGATGCACTGTGCCTCTTTGGGAGAATACGAGCAGGGACTACCAGTACTGCAAGGGTTAAAGGCCTCCAAACCCGATTATTTTTATTTGGTTACGTTTTTTTCGCCTTCGGGATATGAGGTGCGCAATACACATGGTGTTGCTGATTTGGCAACTTACCTGCCATGGGATACCAAAAAAGACGTGAAACGGTTTATTGCTTGCGTGCAACCTAAAATGGCATTATTTATAAAATATGAGTTTTGGCCCAATATGATTAATGCATTGCACAAGGCAAACGTACCGCTATATCTTATTGCAGGGGGATTTCGTTCCGATCAACTTTTCTTTAAGCCTTGGGGCAGATGGTACCGCAAATTGCTCAAATCATTTAAACATTTGTTTGTGCAAAACGGACAATCGCTAAAGCTGTTGCGTCAAATTGGCATAAACCACACCAGTATTTCGGGCGACACGCGTTACGATCGTGTGGGAGCAAGTAAAGCTCCATTGCCTTTTATGGAATCATTTGTGGGAAATCGAAAATGTATTGTTGCGGGTAGCACTTGGCCCGAAGACGAAGCGGTACTAGTAGACGCTATTTCGCAAACTCCAAAGGATTGGTGTTGGCTTATTGTGCCACACGAAATGCACGAAGAAAAACTCCATCAGCTTATGGCAAAACTTCCTGAAGAAAGTTTGCGCTATACGCAATCTAAGGAGTTAGAATTTGCAAGCTGTCCTGTGCTTCTACTTGATGCGGTGGGTATGCTTAGTCGTTGTTATGCTTACGGCGACATTGCCTATGTAGGCGGTGGTATGGGTGCTTCTGGCTTGCATAATATTTTGGAACCTGCAGCAGAAGGCATACCTGTGGTTATTGGAAAAAATTACCAAAAGTTTCCTGAAGCCATTTCCCTAATCGATTTGGGGGGGGTGGTTTCTATTTCAAATTCAAACAACTGCAGCAAACAGCTGTTGGAGCTTATCCAAAACGAAGGATTGCGAAAGGAAAAAGGAAACATAAATTCAGCGTTTATAACGCAAAACCAAGGGGCAACTGAAAAGACATTAACACTCCTAAATCAAGTAATATGATATGTATTCCTACTTAAGAGGGTTAGAAGTAGCAGAACTAAAAGAAAAAGATATGTCTATGGTTTAATGTTAAATTAATACATTTCGCTTTTCCATAATATATATTTGTTTTATAAAACATTAAAAACAATGAAGCTTTTAAATACACAAATAATTTTAGCCATAATAACCACAACTTTATTCAGCTGTACAACACAGGAACAAATACAATGTGACGAGCTATTTCAAACTAAAGTTGAATTAGAAAAAAATGTTGAAATGTATGTAACAGTTTGGGAACGAGTTTTTGATGAACGAAATATATCATTGATTGATACTCTCTTTTTTGACCCAAACGCAACAGTGATTACTTCAAACGGCAATATTGAAGGAATTGATGCATTTAAAGATTATTACAGTAATTTCCTTACTGGGTTTTCTGATGCTGAATTTAAAGTAATTGACGCCTTTGGTCAAGGGGACAGGACTGTTAAACATTGGCAGTTTAAAGGAACTCATGATGGTGAATTCTTTGGAATTCCCGCCACAGATAAAGAAGTTGATTTAAAAGGCACTACACTTGTCACAATGAAAAATGGCAGAGTTATGTATGAAGAGGATTACTTTGATAATTACAGCTTGCTAAAGCAAATAGGTCTACTGTAATAAATTACTCATTAGGGCTAATGTTGTACAATAATGGCTTCACCATATTACAACAGCTGACTAATTTAGGAGTAGCAGAACTAAAAGAAAAGAATATGCCGATGGTTTAGTTAGGGCTTTTTATTTTTTTTATTACCGAATTTTTGTCTTAAAACAATTTTAAAATAAAAGAAGTTATAAATTACAAAAATGATACAACCTATTATAAACATTAATTTATTGTTCATCACATCTAATTTTTTCTTCTTTGTCTAATTGCAATTGCAAAGCCTAATATTGTTATAGGCCAGAGGCCAACGTAAATACCCTCGAGTTCATTTCCAGTAAACCAAAGGTAAACCGAGTACAAAAAACTAAGGAAAGCTAAAATAATAGGGTAGTATTTTTCCAGAAATTTCATAATGTTATTTATTGTAATTATCGTAAAGATATAAAGGTAATGCCAATGAAAAACCAACTAAAAACAGAGAAGCAAAGTACTTTAAAAACTGCTTAATTTGGATGTCTTTTATATTCAGCTTGTAGATTAAAAACACTAGAAAAGTAGTAGCTGCAACTGTTAAGTCTGTATTAAGAATTTTCATCGCATAATTTAAATTGATTTGCTCAAAGAATAGTGCCGTAGACCACTCCCAACTATTCGCTTCAATGAATTTATAAATATTGTAATACGGTAATGCAATACCTAAGACACACAATAAAGCAAGTAGTTTCTTCATCACTTTGATTTAAAAATTAATGAGTAGAGTAAAATACCAATTGATTCAAATAAAATAAATATTGAACCTCTCATAATTATGATTTAATGCAATATACCTAATCGATTTATAAAATTAAAATAATCAACAATTAGATAATCTAGTGCCAAGTTTAAATGTATCCCTAACCCACTGAAGAGGGTTAGAAATAGCTGAAAAGGTTTTAGCGTATTATGCAATCTATTTTCTATAAAAAAACCCCAACAATTGTTGAGGTTTTGTGCGGGTGAAGGGACTCGAACCCCCACGCCGTGAAGCACTAGATCCTAAGTCTAGCGTGTCTACCAATTTCACCACACCCGCTTTTCTTATTTGATGGTTAATCTAAGCCTGCCTGTCGATTGCCTGTTAAGGTAAGGAAGACAGGTCTACCAATTTCACCACACCCGCAAGTGGAGCGCAAATATACACATGTTTCCAATAATTCAACAGTACTTTCTTGTCGCATAACAATTTTATACCTTCGTGTAAAATTCATCCCATGAACACTTTCAAGAGTTACATCAATCAACATCAAAATAGGTTTTTAGAAGAATTGTTTGCGCTTATTCGCATTCCCTCTATAAGTGCCGATTCTGCTTACGCTACCCATATGCAAAAAGCTGCGGAAGTTGTTGCTGATGAACTTTCCGCTGCTGGGTGTACGCATACCGAATTGTGCCCTACCAAAGGATACCCCATCGTTTATGGCGAAAAAATTATTGACTCCAAGCTTCCCACCGTTTTGGTCTATGGGCATTATGACGTACAGCCGCCGGACCCGCTAGAACTATGGGAAACCCCTCCGTTTGAACCTGAAATTCGCAAAACTGACCTTCACCCCGAAGGTGCCATTTTTGCGCGCGGTGCCTGTGACGACAAAGGGCAACTATTCATGCACGTTAAGGCATTAGAGGTTATGGAACAAAACGATGGGTTGCCGTGTAATGTAAAGTTTATGATTGAGGGCGAGGAAGAAGTGGGCAGTGACAACCTTGAAGATTTTGTTCGTGCAAACACCAAAAAACTCCAAAACGATGTCATTCTGATTTCGGATACTGGTATGCTTGCCAACGACATTCCTTCAATTACTACTGGACTGCGCGGGCTCAGCTATGTGGAAGTGGAAGTCACAGGACCAAATCGAGATTTACACTCTGGATTATATGGCGGAGCCGTTGCCAATCCCATAAATATTTTAACGCAAATGATTGCTGCTTTGCAGGACGAAAACAACCGCATTACCATTCCTGGTTTTTACGACAACGTTGAAATAGTCAGCGATGTTGAACGTGCCGAAATGGGTAAAATTCCATTCTCTTTAGACGACTATAAAAATGCGCTTGACATCAAAGCCGTTAATGGCGAAAAAGGCTACACCACATTGGAGCGAAAGTCCATTCGCCCAACCTTAGACGTAAACGGTATTTGGGGAGGTTATACAGGAGAAGGTGCCAAAACGGTAATTCCAAGCAAGGCGTTCGCTAAAATTTCTATGCGATTGGTACCCCATCAAAAATCAGAGGAAATCACGGAACTCTTTACCCAATATTTTATGTCACTAGCACCAAAAGGCGTAACGGTAAAAGTAACGCCTCACCATGGCGGCGAAGGCTATGTGATGCATCCAAATGGATTGGAATTTCAAGCAGCATCAAAAGCCTATGTAGATACCTTTGGCAAAGCACCGCTTCCTGTAAGAGATGGCGGTAGCATTCCCATCGTGGCTCTTTTTGAAGAAACACTACAAAGCAAAACGGTACTTATGGGTTTTGGGCTAGATAGCGATGCCATCCACTCTCCTAATGAACATTTTGGGGTGTTTAATTTTTTAAAGGGTATTGAGACCATTACGCATTTTTACCGTCATTTTACTGCTTTGCATCAAGCAAATCAATGAGAAATAAATCGGCAGAAATGCCATCGGCTAAAAAGGATCCCCTGCGTGTGGTCTTAAGGCAATTATCTTCAATATGAAGTAAATTTTCTTCAATAAAACGTTGGGCTTGCAGTTCTAAATGTTCTCGGTATCGACTTCCTAATTCCTGTTCCATTTGACCTAAGGAAACGCCCCAAGAGGCACGCAATCCTATCATAATGGCTTCGTTGAATTTGTCTACAACACTCAGTTTTTCAACAGTTTGAGGTAGCAGCCCTGACTCAATTTTTTTCATATACACCGCATTGTTGCTCACATTCCAATAGCGGCTGTTACCATCAAAACCATGCGCCGATGGTCCTATGCCCAAATAGGGTTTCCCCTTCCAATACGCCGTGTTGTTTTTAGAATGAAATCCAGATTTACCAAAACTTGAAAGTTCATAATGCTCATAGCCGTTTGCCGTAAGCGTATCTACGAGGTATAAAAACTGCTCCTCTACATCTTTTTCATCAAGAAGAGAAACAACTCTTTTTTTTACAAAATGCTCCAAAGCCGTCTTTGGCTCAAGCGTTAAGGCGTAAGACGAAATATGTGGTAAATTGAAAGTGAGTGCAGTTTCAAGGTTTTTTTTCCAGTCGGAGATTGTGGTGTGAGGCGTTCCAAAAAGTAAATCTATAGACACGTTTTCAAAAACCTCTTGCGCCCAAACCACCGACTGCATGGCTTGCTTTCCAGAATGTGCACGATTCATAAGCGTGAGCTCGGAATCATTAAACGATTGTACTCCAATTGACAAACGATTGACTCCAGCATTATTAAGCTGTTTCAAATACATGGGCGTTAAATCATCCGGGTTTGCTTCTACCGTAATTTCGGTTGTAGCAGTAACACTATAGAGTGTTGTAATCGCTGTTATCAATTCAGAAAGGACAGCAGTCGGAAGCATGGAAGGCGTACCACCACCAAAATATATTGTTTCCACTGGGTGTAAAGCCTCTTGTTTTCGAAGTATTATTTCATTTTTAAGTGCAGCGATCATTTCATTGATATAATTTGCCGACGTGGAAAAATGAAAGTTACAGTAATGACATGCCTTTTTGCAAAAAGGAATATGAAGGTAAATGCCCGACATATCTATTTTTTTACGCGATGCACTTGTTGCTTCACAAATGAGCTCCAGCCTGAATAGCTTTTTTCGGTTTGTTGTGCTGGATTAAAATAATGGCACAATGCAGCAGCCAATCCATCAGTAGCATCTAATTTTTTGGGAAGTGATTTTAATCCAACTAATTGCTGTAACATTTTAGCAACCTGCTCTTTAGAGGCGTTTCCTTTTCCAGTTATTGCCATTTTTATTTTTCGTGGCGAGTACTCATAAATAGCCAAATCGTGCGCAATACCAGCAGCAATTGCAACACCTTGTGCTCTGCCTAATTTTAACATCGACTGTACGTTTTTTCCAAAAAAGGGCGCTTCAAGTGCCATTTCATCAGGCTTGTAGGTTTTTATAAGCTCGGAAGTGCGCGCATAAATATGCCCTAATCGTAGATAATGGCTCTCGTACTGGCTAAGTTTTAGCTCGTTTAGCTGCATGCAGCTGAGTTTTCTTCCTTCTACCTTGATGATTCCAAAGCCCATAATGGTAGTTCCTGGGTCAACTCCTAAAATAATGCGCGAATCGGCCATATGTAAAAATAGAAAATAATTTATTCGGAAATAGCAACAGGTAGGGTCCAATGGACTTCAACAGGAATTTCCAAATTTGTCTTAAATGCAGGCTGAAATTTTGGCAAGGAAGCAACAACCCCCTCAACAGATGAAAAAATTAGCGGTGGAATACTGCCTAATTTGGTGTTTGAATAGCCCATTATTGAAAGCTGGCCAATAGTATCTACTTTTAAGGTAACATAGATGGTGTCTAGGTCAGCAACTGAAATACGATTTGAAGCAAATTTTTTATTCAGTTTGTTTTGTAATATTTCAGCAAAACAATTCCAATTTTCCTTAGTATTATTTTTTGGGCAATCGGGATATAAGGGCGGCTCGTCCATTTCTGTCCAATTTACATTTGGCACTTGAAGTTTGGTTTTCGGGGAAGTACATCCAATACTAAAAAGCAATGCCGCCAAAAAAACCCTCCAAATTTTCATTGGATAAAAGTAAAAAATAAAGCCTTGTTTTTTGATTGTAGCCATGAATAATTTGTATTTTTAAAATTATGGATATAGCACTTTTAATTCTTGGCGCGCTCCTCATAATGTTAGGTTTGGCAGGTAGCTTTTTGCCTATAATTCCAGGGCCGCTAACTAGTTGGTTTGGTTTGCTGTCGCTGCAATATACCAGTAAAATAGATCAAGACTGGGGCTTTTTGGGCTGGACATTAGCAATTGCACTAGTCATTATGATATTGGATTATATCATTCCCATTTGGGGCACAAAAGCCTTTGGCGGAACAAAAGCAGGGGCTATTGGCTCTACCATCGGCTTGATAGTTGGGCTATTTATTCCTCCCTTTGGGATTATTCTTGGACCTTTTGTTGGAGCATTTGCAGGAGAGGTTAGCAAAAATCCAAACCGACAAGTTGCATTAAAGGCAGCCTTTGGTTCTTTTTTAGGCTTTCTTTCAGGAACAGTGCTTAAGCTTATCGTTTCCTTAGTTTATATGCTATCTTTTGTTTCAACAGCTTTGAAAGAGTTTCAGGATTGGTTTTAGAACTAGTAGCAAAAAGGGAGTGAGTTACTTTTCAAATCACGATAAGAATTTTTACCGTGGATTGTTGTCTAGCCTCCAGCTTAGGTAGAATATTTTTTGCATTCTATTTAACTAAGAAGAGGTTAAGGTCGAGAAGTTCTCGACCTTATACCACGACTTAGCAAAATTATAAAACAATAAGGGTTTTCTGCTACAAAAACCAAGATATATGGGGAAAAAAGGGTTAAATTACATTAAAAAAATTATGTTTATTTCCAATGCTAATTTGTGTAATAAACGGAAGTTTTTAAGATTTAATGGGTTGAATGAATCTTAAAACGGGCGAAATAACGTTTTCAGCTGTTAAACATGTCCAAAAAGCTAGCATTTCTTATTGTAGGAATAACCCTACATGATGTGGGTTTTTTAGTAATATAGGCTGCGGTTGTCCGTTAACTTAAAAGTGTTTTTGACAGCATTGGATGTATTCATCTCAATGTTTTGCTTGGCAGCATTTAGAATTGAAGCTTTATAACCTGCATATCTAGTTAAACTATCAGCTTCAGTTTTTGCTTTAAGCTTTATCACATATATGCCTGTATTTCCTCCTAAAGGTTCTGAAACAGCGTCTAGGTCCATACCAAATGCAGCACCTACAACTTCTGGTTCGTTAGATGCCCCTACTAGCATGCTGGTAAAGCGGTTTACTGCCTTAGCGGTACTTATCGTTTGTCCAAACTGTGCAGCAACCTCTTCAAGTGTTTCGTAGTCGTCTATTTGCTTTAATAACGCAGCTTTCTTTTTTTCTTTCATTACAAACGAAGAAACAGTTGTTTTAAGCTCCTCAGCATCTGGAAGTCCAGCTGCTTTAACTTTTGCTATTTGAATAATAATGTAGCCTCCTGTAGATAATGTAAATCGCTTAACGTCAAGTGCTTGACGACCCTCTTCAAAAGCCCAACGCACTACCTGACGCTGTAGACCTAAAATAGGCAAAGATTCGTCTAATACTTTAACATCATTAATTTCTTTAACAATGTACTTTTTTTGTGTGGCCAGCTCTTGAAAATCTCCTTTTTGAACATCTAGTTCAAACAGTGTAGCTTTGGTAAAAACTTGATTACTGGTAGTCTCGGAAGGAATCAGTTTTTTAGAAATTGTAGCTAGTTTTACGACATCTTTTTTCTCTTGAATTTCAATCACATGAAAACCAAATTCGGTTTCTGCTACACCAAGTGCACCTACGCGATTTCCAAAAACAAAATCACTGAAAGGTGCCGCCATTTCTTCTCTTACAAACTCAGGTAAGTCCCCACCTCCTGTAGCTGAAGGACCATCAGAATTGTCACGTGCCAATTGGGCAAAGTCACTGCCTCTTTTTGCTTTTCTGAGCAACGCGTTTGCTAGATTTCTGGCTTCTGCTTTGGTACGGGTTACTGTTTCTGCCGCTCGAGACGCACCATTGTATGCAATAAGAATATGACGTGCTTTAGCTTTTCCACCTTTGTTGCGAGCAACTATACGTGAGATGTTTGTGTAGCCGTTGTCTTCGTAAGGTCCAAAAACTTCACCTAATGGAAGGTTAAACAGCGTGTTGGCATAATTCCCTGAGAGTTCTGATGCTGTAACATAATTGTCTTGAAACGGAACATCTGAATTTTCACCAACAAAAGCTGCCAACGCATCTGCAGGAACATCAGCAAAGGAAGGGAAGGTTTCATCTTGTTTTGACACTTCGTTAAACTCGACACGAGTGTTAAGTAGCTTACGTAATTCATTTTCAATAAGCAACTTATCTTCTGGCGTGGGAACCTCTGCAAATTGTACATAACGCAAATCTCTTGCTTCTTCACGTTCATAAGTATCGGCGTTTTCTGCAATATAATTCGCAATATCTTTGGTTGAAACGGCAATAATACTGTCCGGTATTACAGTATAAGGTATACGCACATAGTCCAAATCAACAAGGTCGTTTTGTAAAGTATAGCTTTGCTTTGCTTCAAAAGTCGTCACATTAAGCCCAGCTGATACCATATTTATGTATTGCTCTACACGAAGATTATTGATTATTGATTCTTCTTGCGCCTTCCATCGTTCAAACCCTTGCGGGTTATTTTGACTTAAGTCTAAAATAAAATCTGTAAATCGTTCAGGGTCAAATGTGCCATCTTCTCCCTGAAATTGTGGGTCGGTAGAAAAATTTGGGTCGTTTTTTAAGAATTGTTCAATGTGGCTTTTACCAACTCTTAAGCCTAACACATCAAATATTTGCTCATATGCTTTTGCATTGGTTGATTGTTCATAGGCGAAATTTACAGCTTGCATGGTAGACATGCGGTAGCTACGCTCGGCAAAATCAACCTGGCGACTGAATTCATCAATGCCAACCTCTTCATCGCCAACTACTAAAACAGGTTCTTGACTTGATGAAGAATTTCCATCAAAAACTCCTGTGAAAACAAACGCTAAAAGCGCCATTCCTATAATGAATATTAAAAAGATAGAACGTTCTCTGATTTTACCTAAAATGGCCATGGTTAAAAAATTTTAGACTGGATGCGAAAATACAATTAAAAAGAAGAATTTAAAACGCTAATTAACATAGACTCTTACCAAATCCACTTTGGTGTTGGATACTTCTAACATTTCAAAGGTAAAACCTTCTATAATGACACGTTCTCCTTCTTGTGGTATATCAGCGGTGTGATGCACAATAAGTCCTCCAAGTGTTTCGTAAGAATCTGATATTGGAAGTTGTAGCGAGTAGCCAGTGTTAATTTCATCGATTTCAAAACGCGCTGAAAAGGTATACGAACCGTCATCATGCATAATTGCTACATTTGACACAGTATCGTGTTCGTCTTCAATTTCACCAAATAATTCTTCAATAATATCTTCTAATGTTAACATACCTGCCGTGCCGCCATATTCGTCCAAAACCACAGCGATACTGCGTCTTTTTTTGATCAGTAAATTGAATACATCTTGAATTCGCATCGTTTCAGGGACCCACTCCACTGCCTTGATAATGGCATGTAACGATTTGGGATTTTTAAACATATCAAAAGCATGAATGTAGCCAATTATATTATCCATGCCTTGTGCGTAGATCAAAATTTTAGAAAATCCAGTAGAGGAAAATATTTTGACCAATTCTGAAGGTTTTTCGTACCTGTCTACAGCTACCATTTCGGCTCGAGGCACCATAACCTCTCGGACTTTTAGGTTGGTAAACAATAAAGCATTATGGAACAATTTCAATTCAGCATCATGCTGTTCTTGGCTTGCTGTTTCGATATGTTCCAAAATAAAATCGCCCAATTCTACCTTACTAAAAGCTATCGATTCTTCGTGTTTAGGGACGTTAAAATAACGGAAGAGTACGCTATCTGAAAAGCGAAGAATAGCCCAACTGAAGGGTTTCATCAACAGATAAAAAACAAAAGCGGGTAATGCAAAAAGGCTTAAAAATCGGTTTGCATAAATCTGAAAAAAAACTTTAGGTAAAAACTCTGCAGTGATTAAAATAATTGCGGTAGAGATAAGGGTTTGATAGAAAATTATATGTAGCGGCAGCGATGAAAAACTAGCATAACTTGGAAACAATTGACGTACAATGAGGTCACCGGCAAAAATTCCATACACCACAAGCGCAATATTATTGCCTACAAGCATTGACACAATAAATCGTGAAGGACTTTTAGTAATAAATTTTAATAGTGTACCATAACCTTTTTTCTGAGTTTTTTGAATTTCAAGTCGGATTTTGTTAGAAGACACAAAAGCAATCTCCATTCCAGAGAAAAAAGCCGAAAACAAAAGGCTAATGAACAAAACCGCTATCTCAATAGACATGCCTTAGTGTTGCTTACGCTTTTCTAATTTTTTACGGTAACGCCTGCGTATATAAAACATCAAAAAGGCAACTGCTGCAATGGTAATATCAAGTGTAGTTCTAGACTCTGTAGCACCATAATAATAAAATGCTCTGAATAGAAATAGCCCGCCAAAAGCGAGGTATATAATTTCGGAAATACGGTAAAATTTAATCATAGTTCTTCTTCTACGGAAACACTTCCAACAAGTGGTCCTGTTGTTATTTTATTGAATGACCTGCTGGCATCTAATATTCGAGCCGCAATGTCGTAATCTTTGTTTTTAAAGGTAAAGTTTTCTTCAGTAAAAACCCACTCTCGATCAATATCCCAATAGAGCTGAGAAGTGCGCAAGTTAGCTCCTTCTGGAGTTGTAATGCTTACATTACCACTCAAATCCACCATATTAGTGCGATTATATAGAATCCCGTAATCGGCTTTCACAAAGGTTTCCTTATTGTTTTCATCATAAAACACAACATCAACACCCTTTGGGAACTCAGAATATGGGAACGGTTGATTCGTATAATCAATATTTTTAGGAGCTTTGAGAATGGCTACAGTTTGCGCTGAGTCGGTATATACTACACGAATGGTGTCTGCCTGACCAACGGGAAGCGCATCAAATTGATTGAGCTGCTTTACTTGTTCAAAATTATTCTTACATGAATATATGGCAAACACTAATAATGTAAAAAAATATATTTTTAACAACCTGTGGTGTCGCATGTTACAACTGAGGTACGGTTACACTATCATTTATCCAACACGAAAAACGGATGGTTTGACCCGCATTACCTTCAGTGAAAATGTCAGTTTTACTTGGCGCTCTCCCCTCGTAGCTTGCTGCCATTTTTAGCGCTGTTTTCTTTACTCCTGAATCCACTTTAGCTGCCCGACGAGCTGTTTTTGCTGCCAACCAATATACCGCACGTTTTTCAAATTGAGTGTTTCCGCAATTGTTCGCACTAGCTGCATACAAATTTGCAATAAGCATATAGGCTTTCCCCATAGAGGGCTGATTTGCCAACGCTCTTCTAGCATAGGAGCGCGCTTTACTCTTTAATCCTCTTGTCTTAAACTTTACTGCAATTTTATACAAAATTGCTGCTTTGCGATATTGGTCATGCTCTAAGGTTAAAGACTCTTCGTAATAGGCTAATGCCCCTTCACTATCGCCAGCTTTATCCTTAAGCAATCCTAAATAATATGCAGAATTTGCAGAAGGATTAATGCCATGAAGTGCCTCTACAAGCTCCACAAAAAGAGGGTCATCCGAGCATTCTTTGGCATCCATTCTACTGGCTGCGCGGTTTAACCAAACACTATTGGTTTTGTTTGCTTCAAAGTTTTTGCGGTATAGCGGAATCAAATTCTCACAGCTTGATTCTTTGGAAATCATCGCATCAAGATTATTGGCATATGTTGAAAAGGCCAATACATTGGTTTCATATACACGCTTGTTGCGTTGTTCTCTTGAAGTGACCGGTTCCCCGGCATCTTCTTTCTTTAATACCACATCCAATTTGCGTGCCAAATTGGTTTGTTCCAATTCAAACTTTTCTGAAATTTCTTCGTATTTATTAAAAAGTTCCTCCGTATTTAAACTGCCCTCTTTATACAAATTAAAGACTGTATTAAAGAATGTATACAAACTCTTAGGACTAGTGAAGCTTGCTGCGTCTTGTGCAAAAGCCTGATTGAAAATATCATAGGCTTCTTTTGTTGTTCCTGATTTGTAATCAATCATCGCTTGAGCTTTAGAGGAAAGGATTTTTCCTACTTCACTTTTTCCTCTTTTTGTGGTTGGGAAATAGGTAATCCAGTCATCATAAAGTGCCATGAGTTCTTGGACATATGCAGTTTTATTGTCTGAAGCATTTTTAATTTTATGTACTAAAATGCGCTCGCCATACTTAAACGTTGCTACATTGAGTTCTGGACAAACATCACGCACTTCTTTCCAAGGCTGATATGCCGAAGCGTAGTTTTTCACTTTTGCAAACTCTGCAAAAATAGATAAGTTCCCAGGGCATGAACCTTTATCTCCTTGTGCAATGGCTCCTACGCCAAAGCTTAACATCAAAAAAAGTAGGGTATTTCTCATAATTCTTCTTTAATCGTATTTTCTTTTAATAAACCAAACATCGCTAAGAGAGAAACCCAGCATGATGTTTGTGTAGTTTTCATTAATCAAACCAGCATCTGTCGTTCCCATTTGACCTATTTCTACGCCAATATTTACTTTAGACAACACATTCATAGGTAATCCAATCCCAAAGGTTATACCAAAGTCTTTGACCGCTTGACTTTTCACTTCCAACCCTGTATGTTCCCATCGAGCACCAACGCGATATACCATACGGCTTAGATAGTTTATAAAGGAGTTGTGTTTTGGAATATAGAATCCACCTACTGAAAATCTCGAGGGAGAAACAAAATTTGCATTAGAATTGCTTTCAAAAGGGTGCGATATACCACCTGCTGCATTTAAATACGTGACTCCAACGAACCAGTTTTGCGGCTTTCCAAAACCAAAACCAAGGGTAGTTTCAGCTGCAAACTTGTTTGTGGTTGTTGCCAAATTCCCCAAATTAATATTTTGTTGCAGTGCAACAGTTCCCTCAGCAGATAAGGCCGAAATTATTTTTGAATTTTTACTTTCGATAGAAGCCTTAGGAGTGTAAATCGCTGAAAGTTGTATCATATAATCCGAAAAAATACTTCGGTTGTAATGCATTCCGAATAAATAATGAATCCCACTTAATTCAGAACGCGTAAAAACTTGCGTGTCGTTTTGTACTCCTGTTATTCTTTGTGTTGCTGTTTTTTCATTGTATCCAAAATTGTAGAAAGCACTAACACCCAAACTTAGTCCATCAATAGGATTGAAGGCAAAGCCTAAAAAGGTACTATTAATACCTCCTTTGCCATCATATAAACTTTGATATTCTGCATCGTTTTCTGTTCGCGTTGTTTTAGTTCTATACCCAACAGCAGTTTTGGGCTTAAGCCCAAAACTGAAAGCAAAATGTTTGGTGGGCACACTTAGCGCTAAATAGTTTAATGATGTTGTTGTGGTAGATGCTGAATTGGAGGAAGATTGTTGTAAAACTGATTTATAATTAGCTCCCAAACGATATTGTACAAACCTGAGTTTACCCAAAGTGGCAGGGTTATCTAAACTAAATTGTATGCTATCCGCATAGACAGTAACGCCACCCATGGCATTATTTTCTGCAGTTCGTGTAGATATAGGCTGTCCAGTTCCATAATACGAATAGGGAGATAAAGTTGCATTTTGAGAAAACGCAAACGAACTTAGTATTACTAGAATATAATTTAGAAAATTACTTTTCATGAAATGTATTAAACATCAGTAGATGGTACAGACCTACATGGGTCAAATCTGAAGCCACAAATATGGTATTTTTTATCTTTTTATTCAAGAATTTGGCGTCACCACCTGTTAAAATTATGGTAAAGTTTCCATACTCATGAGCAAATACAGCAATCTGCGCCTCAATTTCAGCAATAATTCCTAATTCAACACCCAATTCCATGCTAGATTTGGTGTCCGTTCCAATTAAAGGGTTTTCTTCTGGAGGGTTTAAAAGTGGTAATTTATCGGTAAACAAATGCATTGCGTGGTAGCGCATTGCCCTTCCAGGTGAAATTGCACCGCCTTTATGGTGCGCATTTTCATCCATAAAATCATAGGTAATGCAACTTCCTGAATCAATAATTAGTACAGCTGTTCTTGGATGTGTTTTTAGTGCTCCTGCCAATGCGGCTCTCCGATCTACTCCCAAGTTTTGAATATTATTATAATCCGATGTGAATGGGTATTTGGTTACATCATCTATAAAATGAAGGTCACAAGATTTTGGCAATTTGGCAATCAACCGCTTTGTTCTGGCGCCCACAGAGCCCACCAAAACGGATGAGAATGGATGTGATTGATAAAATGTGTTCCATTGCAGTTCCGTCCAATCAGTACAAACACCTGATTTTTTTAATATTCCATTTTCAAAATGCCCATATTTGATGGCCGTATTGCCAACATCTAATACTAAATGGATGCTTTTTTTCATTGACCGCTAAAGTAGAAGTTTTTTTTAAAGCCTTGTGAATTATAGGAAAGGAAGTATATTTGTGCTTGCATTTTTGTAGGGTACCTTAGCTCAGTTGGTAGAGCAAAGGACTGAAAATCCTTGTGTCCCTGGTTCGATTCCTGGAGGTACCACAAAACCCTTTTGCTTTCGCAAAGGGGTTTTTTGTTTTGTGTTTCTTGATTGTTAACCTACATTTGATACTCCGCTATTTTTAAAACTCATTTAAGACCCTATATTTGCACGAGAATCTTTGCTTAGAATTAAAACATGT
>DLPY01000045.1:7529-16485 GCA_002478685.1 Flavobacteriaceae bacterium UBA7446 | reverse complement strand
TTTATAATTTTGAAAAAAATTCCACATATGCCCATAGAATTAGCTGGTGATCAACCTTTCGAAAACACACCTTCTTTGGAAGCAAAAGCCTTACGAATTAATCTTAACAGGAATATTTATGGCACCTTTGCAGAAATTGGCGCAGGACAAGAAGTGGCGCGTCATTTTTTCCGTTGCGGTGGTGCTTCTGGAACCATTGCTAAAACCATGAGTGCCTACGATAAAGATTTTAGTGACGCTATTTATGGTCGTGAAGATGATGGTAGGTATGTAACAGAATCTAGACTTAACAAAATGTTGGAATGGGAAACGGCTTTACTTGAAAAGCGTATCGACAGAGAAAAGAATAAAGACAAGTTATTTTTTACCTTCGCCAACACTGTAACAACAATCGACTTCGCCAAAAAATTTAAAGGACATGGTTGGATGGGTATTAGGTTTCAAACCAAGCCAGATGAGCCCTATTCCATGATTACAACTCATGTCAGATTTAAGGAAAATGACGCAAAAGCACAGCAAATGTCTTTAGGTGTTATGGGAGTGAATTTGATTTACGGTGCATTTTATCAAAA
Source organism: Flavobacteriaceae bacterium UBA7446 (assembly GCA_002478685.1). GTDB lineage: Bacteria > Bacteroidota > Bacteroidia > Flavobacteriales > Flavobacteriaceae > UBA7446. Next base: position 15,913 of record DLPY01000045.1, on the reverse strand, counting down.
CGATCGTCCAAAAAGAATATTGCAGTATCTTTTTGATCACATCGATATAGAAGCAATTGAAATTGACACAATAAACTTTTCAGGACCTCTATTTAAAGATATTGATAATCGATTGTTGAGTTTGGAGCTTGTGCGCCTTGGCATGACCGAGGCTGTAATGTTTGGTCCAGATGGTAATAATTTGTTGCCAGCGCGGGAATTATACAAGAAAAATATTATTGCACTTCGTGGTAGTTTTAAACCTGTCACAAAAGTAAACATGGAAATGTATCAAAAGTCGTTGGAGATATTTGAAAAAGAACCCGATTCGGATCCTGAAAAAACTATCGTTATTTTTGAAATCACGCTTTCAAACCTTATGTCTACAGGTGAAATTGATGAGGAAGATTTTATGCACAGAGCTCGCCTGCTATGCTCGCTTGGGCAAACGGTTATGATATCTAATTTTAAGGAATATTACCGCCTAGTTGAATATTTCTCTGAATATACGCAAAAGAAAATTCGATTAACAATGGGGGTAAATAATCTCATTGAAATTTTCAATGAAAAGTATTACCGTCATTTGAGCGGAGGAATTTTAGAAGCTTTTGGAAAACTATTCTTTAAAAACCTTAAGGTGTATCTTTATCCTATAATTAATCCAAAAAATGGAGGAATCATTGACAGTAATTCAATTCGAGTACACCCAAGACTGAAAGAACTTTACAACTTCTTTAAATATAACGATAAGGTAGTAGATATATTGGAATATAGCACCGATGATATGAAAATCTACTCCAAAGATATTTTAGACCAAATTAAGGCAGGTGAAAGCGGTTGGGAGAACAAGCTTCCACCTGGTGTATCCAAGCTGATTAAAAGCAAACAATTATTTGGGTATAGGCTCGAAAAGTAACAATTAGCTATCTAGAATTTGTGTAGCGTGATCTTTAGTTTTAACTTTATGAATTACACGTATAATAGTTCCTTTTTCGTCAATAACAAAAGTGGTGCGAATAATACCTTCGTACTCTCTGCCTTGAAACTTTTTTGGCCCCCAAACTCCAAATGCCTTAATAGCAACGTGGTCTTCATCCGCCAATAACGGAAAAGGGAAATTATATTTTTCCGCAAAACCAGCTTGCTTTTTCACGGAATCTGCACTAACGCCTAACAGTTCATATCCTTCAGCTTGAAGCGCAGCATAATTATCGCTTAAATTACAAGCTTCAGCAGTGCAGCCCGGCGTATTGGCACGTGGGTAAAAGAATACGATAAGCTTTTTCCCAGAGTAGTCTTTGTGTGATACAGGTTCTCCTAGATGATTTAAACCTGAAAAAGCAGGTAATTGATCTCCTTCTTGTAGCATTTTGTTTATTTTTAGATGTTAAAAATACAAAAATGAATAAAGCCGATAAGGTAACTTTTGTAATAAATAAATTAGCGGAACTTTATCCTAGCATTCCTATTCCCTTGGACCATAAAGATCCCTATACCCTACTTATAGCAGTATTGCTATCGGCACAAAGCACCGATATTCGGGTAAATCAGATTACCCCATTGCTCTTTGCCAAAGCAGATAATCCTACAAAAATGGTAAAATTAAGTGTAGAAGAAATTCGAGAAATCATAAAACCTGTTGGGCTTTCGCCTATGAAGTCAAAGGGAATTCACGGTTTATCAGAAATTTTGCTAAAAAAACACAATGGACAGGTTCCGCAAAGCTTTGAAGCACTTGAGGAACTACCGGCAGTTGGACATAAAACTGCAAGTGTGGTTATGGCACAGGCTTTTGGTGTGCCTGCATTTCCAGTGGACACCCATATTCATCGGCTTATGTATCGTTGGGGGTTTTCGAACGGAAAAAGTGTAGTTCAAACGGAGCGAGATGCAAAACGATTGTTTCCAAAAGAAAAATGGAACGATTTGCACTTACAAATCATTTGGTACGGCAGAGAATATTGTCCAGCACGCGGTTGGGATATAAACAAAGACATTATCACCCAAACCGTGGGTAGAAAAAGTGTCTTAAAGAAGCACGGTTTTTAATTTGCAATAAAATCCGTAGAAGTTCTACGTAATTTAATTGGCTCATAAGCTGCTGCAAATTGCATTATAAAACGCAAGGATTCTTTACTTGGTGCCGCTGTGTTTTTTAAAAAAGATAGTGGGTAGAGTTTATTCATTAATTAATTTATTTAATGGAATAACGCCCAATGTTATGTATTTATTGCGTCATGGTTAGATTTAGCTTATCAATCAATTTTCTAAGATTAATAAGCCCATAACGCATTCTTCCCAGTGAGGTATTAATACTCACATTTGTACGTTCTGCAATCTCTTTAAAACTCATATCCTGATATAAGCGCATCCGCAGAACTTCAAGTTGATTTTCAGGAAGTTGAAGCATCAATGTATTTAGGTCTTCTTTTATTTGAGAGTCGATGAGTAAATCCTCAATGTTTTGAGAAGGTTCTGAAACACGATAAAATATATCTACTTCTGCATCGTGAGATTCGTATATTGGCATTCGTTGTTTGCGCCTAAAATGGTCTACAATAAGATTATGGGCAATTCGCATCACCCATGACGAAAAACGACCTTCGTCATTATACGTTCCCTTTTTTAACGTTTTAATGACCTTAATAAAGGTCTCTTGAAAAATATCATCAGCTAAATCTGTATCTTTTATTTTAGAAAAAATAAAACTAAAAATACGTTGTTTATATCTGGAAAGAAGCGTCTCGAACGCATCGTTATTACCACTCAAATACTGTTGAATCAGCACATTATCCGGGAGCATAGTCATAATTTACTCGTTTAGTTTTTAACAAAATTTGTTGAGTAAAAAATGTGTCTATAGGCAGTGGGTATGATTGCAAATATAAAAACATATTCAATACAGAACAAATAAACCCACTTTTTAGATTTATATAAGTCTGAATCAATATATTTATTGCTAAGATTAATTTGCATTGAAAAAAGAAAAATTTATTGAAATCAAAGGGGCAAAAATGCACAACCTCAAAAACGTGGATGTGCAAATCCCTCGCAATAAACTTGTGGTTATCACAGGTTTGTCTGGATCTGGTAAATCGAGTTTGGCTTTTGATACACTTTACGCCGAGGGACAGCGTCGTTACGTTGAAAGCCTTTCTTCCTATGCGCGACAATTTTTAGGAAGATTAAACAAGCCAAAAGTGGAGCAAATTAATGGTATTGCGCCTGCAATTGCGATTGAGCAAAAGGTTATCAGTAACAATCCGCGTTCTACTGTGGGAACCACCACCGAAATTTACGACTACCTCAAATTATTGTTTGCCCGTATTGGAAAAACCTACTCCCCTATCTCTGGAAAAGAAGTCAAAAAAGATGACACCAAAGATGTTTTAACACATATCAAAACCTTTGAAGAAGGCACAAAACTTTTGGTGCTAGCCCCATTGTGCATACCCAAAAACCGAACGTTGCAAGGAACGCTTGAGGTATATAAACAACAAGGTTATGCACGTATTTGGAAAAACAATACCATGATGCGAATCGATGACGCAGCACCAACCAAAAAAGACAATATTTCACTTATTGTTGACCGCATTGTGGTAAAGCATAACGAGGATTTTTTTCATCGCTTAGCAGAGTCTATTGAAACCGCATTTTATGAAGGCAACGGTACACTACACATTCACTCCCTGTCAGATAATTCGCAACAGGAATTCTCAAACAGATTTGCACTAGACGGCATGACATTTACTCCACCAAATGAGCATATGTTCAGCTTTAATAACCCACTTGGCGCGTGTCAAAACTGTGAGGGTTACGGAGATCTTATTGGAATCGATGAACAACTCATAATCCCAAATACGAACCTGTCCGTGTTTGGTGGTGCTGTTGCCCCTTGGAAAGGGGAACGTTTACAACGCTACAAAAATGCTTTCATAGACAAAGCATATTTATTTGACTTCCCTGTCCATAAACCCTATTTTGAACTCAGCGATGCGCATAAAAAAATTCTTTGGGAAGGAAACAAACACGTAAAGGGTATTCATCATTTTTTTGCTAAGCTAGAGGCCAAAAACTATAAAATTCAAAACCGCGTGTTGTTGTCACGATACAGAGGCAGAACAACCTGCAGTAGTTGTAATGGAAAGCGCCTAAATAAAGCCGCATCTTATGTTCGTGTAGACACTCACACCCTTTCTGATTTGGTGGATATGCCAATTACAGCCCTTACAAAAACGATGTTGTCATTAAGATTATCGGAACATCAACAACATATCGCACGACGTCTATTGGTTGAAATTAACGACAGACTGCATTTTCTAAATCAGGTTGGATTAGGCTATTTGACGCTAAATCGTAGATCAAGTACGCTTTCGGGCGGCGAGTCGCAGCGCATAAACCTTGCTACTTCCTTAGGAAGCAGTCTGGTGGGGTCGTTATATATTTTAGACGAGCCCAGTATTGGATTGCATCCAAAAGACACCGCTAAGCTTATTGAAGTACTACATAAATTACGAGATTTGGGAAACACGGTTATTGTGGTAGAACATGATGATGATATTATGCGCGCAGCCGATGAAATCATTGATTTAGGACCCGATGCGGGTGTTTTTGGTGGTGAAGTGGTTGCGCAAGGCAGTTTTGATAAACTATTACAAGCAAATACATGGACAGGGAAATACCTATCTGGAAAGGCTGAAATACCACTGCTAAAAAACCGTAAAAAGCCATCACAAGAGCTGCGAATTATTGGGGCAAGAGAACACAACCTTAAGAACATTGATGTGGCATTTCCGCTGAATATGCTCACGGTGGTTACGGGCGTTTCTGGAAGTGGAAAAAGCACACTTGTAAAAGATGTCTTGCTACCAGCTATAAGAAAAGAAAAAGATATTTACGGAGACAAATGCGGAGAATTCTCTGCACTAGAAGGTGATTTGGATTGGTTTCAAGACATTCAATACATCAGTCAAAAGCCTATTGGGTTATCATCACGTTCGAATCCGGTTACATACATCAAAGCATACGATGATATTCGAAAACTCTATGCGTCACAAAATCTATCAAAACAGCGCGGTTTTCAATCCAAGCACTTTTCGTTTAATGTAGACGGTGGGCGTTGTCCCAACTGTAAAGGAGAGGGTACAGTGAAAATTGAAATGCAATTCATGGCTGATGTGGATTTGATTTGTGAGGAATGCAACGGAAAACGTTTTAAAAAGGAAGTTTTAGAAGTCAGGTTTGAAGGCAAATCCATTCACGACCTATTGACCATGAGCATTGACGAAGCCATTGCATATTTTCAATTACACAAGCAAAACAAAATTGCGGACAAACTACAACCGCTACAAGATGTAGGTATGGGATATGTCACGCTTGGGCAGTCGTCTTCAACCCTATCTGGAGGTGAGGCGCAACGCATAAAACTAGCGAGCTTTTTACTCAAAGGAGCACAAAAAAACAAAACGCTATTCTTGTTTGATGAGCCTACCACGGGACTTCATATGCATGACATTAACAAACTCGTGGGCTCATTTAGGGCACTTATAGATCGTGGGCATTCGCTGATTGTTATAGAACACAATATCGGGCTTATTGAGCAAGCGGATTATATAATTGATTTGGGACCCGAAGGGGGAGCCAATGGCGGAAATATTCTTGCCACAGGAACTCCAGAAGAAGTCAACAAAAGTAAAAAATCAAGTCTTTATAAATACTTGTTTAGAAAAAACGCTTAAATCGGTTTTGAATGATTTTTTGTAGCGTTGAAGACAATTTTAACCCAACAACAATTAAAGCATAAATTACTGTAATCAGCGTAGATTTAAGTATGATTCTCCACACTGGATGCATATCCAAATACAAATATGATACACCCCAAAACAATACTCCAATTACGATAAAAGCGATAAGAGTGTGTTTACTGTAGGGTTGCGTTCCAAAATACGCATATACATACGCAATACGCAAAAAGGTGAAGAGCACAACAAGAACTAAGGTTGTGGCCGCAGCACCATTAATCCCAAATTTTGGAATAAATACCGCATTTCCTATCACCACAAAAACCGCCATAAATGTGGTTAGCAACAATGCGGTCTGATACTTTTTGGAGTTAATCAGGATGGTGTTGGCAGCCCCTGAACTCATAGAAACTAGTTTGGCAAATGAAATCATTAACACCACCCAAATGGCATTGGCATAACCTTTATCTTCCATTAACTCAAAAAGCGATTCAATATTTCCGTTGACCAATAGAAAAAACCATCCTGCCAAAAGCAACAGATTTATAGAACTGTCTTTGTAGAGCGCTGCAAGTTGGTTGGTGTTGTTTTCATTTATGGCTTTTGCCACCATAGGATTTAGTATCTGAAACAAAGCACGTCCAGGAACTTCAATGAGGGCAGCCGTGTAAATGGCGACAGAGTAAAACCCCGTATTACTAATATGCAAGTATTGAGATATCATGGTCTTATCAATATCAATAATCAAACTACCAGCAGAAGCCGCTAAAACTAGATATAAGCTATAGCGCAGCAATTCGTTAAAATTTGTGGGCTTTTGCCATGTGAATTTTGGTGGTTGAATGCGGAAAGCAATGCTTACCATCAACAATAAACGCAAATAGTAGAGCCCCACTAGAAGCAAAAAAAATGCATCTAAATCTATCACATTTACTGCATAGAGTAAGAGTAAAGTTAAAATAATCACTCGAGGATAAATTTCTTTGAGTGTGTTGCCTAAAACAGATTTAAAATGCACTCTCGCCCACGAGTAAAACACTTCAAAATAGGCGGTTGCAAAGGCAACCGCAAAAATCACCCAAGTGTAAGTAGCAATAATGGGGTTTTCAACAGAGAATAATGCAGCAAGAGCATCGTGAAAAAAGATAGCAATAAACCCCAAGGGCAATGCCACCAAAAATGGCAAAAGCACTATGTAGGATAAAAATCCTTGCTTTTCGTCTTCAGCATAAGTGCTGTGAAACTTAATAATGGTTTGCGCAACACCAAATCCGATAAGCGGCATTAAGAGGTTTGAAACAGAAAGCAAAAAAACCACTAATCCCTGCTTTTCGGCACCAAAAAAATAGGGGTACAAAACCAATGTATTAATGGCGCCAATCCCAAACCCTAGCATGATACTTACTAAGTTTTTTGTCGATTGTGAGGTTAGCATATTCATAAGCACTCCAAAATTAAGGCTAAATAATCTTTGGCAATCGCATTGCGTTTAAATTGTTCTAATTGTATGCTTTTGAAAGGGATTTTGTCAAAAGTAAACCAATCTAAAAGTGTTAATTTAATAAGTTCATAATCATCAAAAGAAATGTATGTGCCCAATTGATGTTCCCTAAATATAGCTTCCATGTCACTAGGTTTCGGTCCAATTGCCAAAATCGGACGCTGTGCTGCAATGTATTCAAAGAGTTTTCCGTGAATCACATTCTGTGTGTTTGGCATATCAATTCCAAGCAACAATAAGGCATTTGCATTTGGTAGAAACTCGTCCAATGTTGCTTTAGGTTGATATCCTAAAAACTTAACCCATTTGTCAATTTCGAAAGCTTCTACCTCTCGCCTAACGACATCGGCAACTTTACCAAAAATTTCAAGCGAAAACTGCCTTGCAAAAACCTCGTGTTCTTGAGTCAACTCAAAAATAGCACGCCATAAATTTCTTGGGTTTTGTTGTGCCTTAAAACTTCCCGCATAAACTAATGCCTTAGAGGGTTGCTTTGGTTTGGAAAGTAATTTTTCGTAACCGTTTGTTAATACATGGCTGTTTTTGTTGAGACGTGAAAACTCATTTGCCAAAGAAGGAGCAGTTACAACTACCCTATCCGCAAATTTCAAAACACGCGCTTGCATCTGTTCGTGTTTGAACTTTGCACCTTTGGCCATGGGTAAACTTTCGTTTTGAAAAAAACTCACCCAAGGGTCCCGAAAATCTGCAATCCACGTAATAGTGTGTTTCCTTTTTGCATTGAGCCCAATTAAATGTATCGAATGTGGTGGGCCAGAAGTGATAAGCATATCAAAAGTTGTTTTTTTATGCACTTTTAAAAAAGACTTCATCGCTGCTTTTGCCCAAAAAATACGTGCATCAGGAATGAAAAAATTGGCACGCACATACCTTATAAACTTACTTTTTAATCCATTTTCTTGTCCAATATTTTCACCTATAGCATTTTTGCTGTTTTGAAGTGGTTCCCATCCACTAACATAAATGATGTTAATGTTTTCGTTTATTTTCTCAATCAACGAATTGTCCATTTCTGCAACACGTGGATTTTTTGGTGTGAATACACTAATTTTCAAACCATTTTTGGCAAAATAATTGGCAAAAAAAAGCCAACGCTGGACCCCAGAACCCCCAGACGGCGGCCAATAATACACAATCAACGC
>DLPY01000045.1:0-7181 GCA_002478685.1 Flavobacteriaceae bacterium UBA7446 | reverse complement strand
GTTAAGATAAAAATCACCCAGCCAGAAGCCATAAAAAGTGTGCCGAGCCGAATTACATCAGGCTCAAACTTAAAAACAAGTTCGTGAGAACCAGGTGGAACAACCACGCCTCGAAGGAGATAATTTACTCTATAGTGGTCAATAGGATTGTCATTCAAGTAGGCTTGCCACCCTTTTGAGTATTGCATTTCGGAAAATACCGCAAGTCGCTGATGTTCTACATTAACATTGTACCGCAACAGATTATTTCGCTGTTCTGTAAGTACGAGAGTATCCAAAGAAGAGGTTTTATACAACGTGTAATCTAACTCTTGGGATAATGCTTGATTCTTTGGATTAATTGTTCCCAGTCCTATCATTTCATCATTAGCGGAGTCCACCGAAACAAGTTCGTTCACTAACCATGCAGGACCCAAAGCAGAAGCACGAAGACTATATCCATTTTCAAGGGCATTATCCAACACATATTTTACGTTTAGCATATCCAATACGGTACTGTCCTCTTTTTGTAAATAAAAATCGTAAACCTCTTGCAAGGCAGCAGGCTTTGCTCCGTGATATCCACCAATAGCACGATGAAAATACGCCGTTCGAGCGTTTGAAGCACCTAATTGAGGCTCAAAGACTCGATAGCGAGATGTATCCTTTAAAATTGCTTTGTCTTGCGGGGTGGCAACAAAAGCCTGTTTATGACGAAAAGAAGAAACAAACTGATCTTCTTCAAAATAGGTGCGGTTTTGCTTCCATAAATCTGTTAGCGCCAACACAGTTATAAGCACAACAAAAACGATAGAAGAAATCTTTCTTTTCCAAAATAGTATCGTAAAAGCAATAATTAAACAAACAAAAATCAGCAACTGCCAAATATCTTGAATTAACAGGTCAGCACGTGCTTTTTTAAGTGGGTTCATCACCTCTGGGTACTGGGCAAATGGTTCATAAGCTGAATTAAAAGAAAAGAACCCTTTTGACCCTGCCATCAGGTATAAAATCAAAAACACAAAAACAGAAAGCACATAATAGCATTTTAGTAATTTTTGTCGAGTCACGACATTGTCTTTTACCAAAAACTGTACTCCAAGCATGGCAGCATATGGCGTACAAAGCATTATCATTATCTGTGCCGAACTAACCGCTCTAAACTTATCGTACAGTGGTAGATAGTCAATAAAAAATTGCGTTAGCTCTGGCAGATTTTTACCCCATGAAAACAACAAAGAAACACTCACAATGATAAGTAAGACCGTACGGGTATTCCGGTTTGCTATGGTGACTCCTAGTAAGGCAAAAAACAGTACCACAATACCCAAATAAACAGGTGCAGCAACTATGGGCTGGTCACCCCAATACGGACGGGCGTACCTGAAAATGGTATTTGCCGTTTCAGCATCAAGAGTGCGTAGAAATTTTACAAAATCGCTATTCATGGGAAAACTTGAACTTGAGCTACCACCCATCACATTCGGCGCAAAAAATGTCAACGTTTCTAAAATACCATAACTGTATTCTGTAATGTAATCAAACGACAAACCTGCCACAGATTCTTTAGGTGTTCCGTCAGGGTTGATGGTAAGTTCACTTGCACTACGGGTGCTAAATTGGGTGTATTCCAATGTAGCTAAAACCCCTTGCGCATTGAGCAAAAGTGCGACAATGCCTGCTAAAATCAATTTTCCTATATGCTTAAATAGTAATCGAATTCCTTCTTTTCGCCACGTCCAGATGCCCCAAAGCAATACCCAAATTGCTGCCATTATCAGCACGTAGTAGGTCATTTGGAGATGATTGGCATGGAGCTGCAATGCCAAGCCAAGTGTGAGCCAAATAAATCCGATTTTCTTTTTATCAATGAGGAGTTGAAATAATCCTAAAAAAATCAGTGGCGCATACGCCAAAGCCATGGCTTTAGTATTGTGTCCAACCATCAAAATTATGATATAGTAAGACGAAAATCCATATGCCAACGAACCTAAAACAGATATAGGAATCGAGAATCGCCTACTTTGTGCAAACAAGTAGAAAAAGAACAAATACAAAAAAAGCATATCGGCAGGGCGTGGCAAAAACCGAATAGCATTATCGATATGCCGCAGCACATCAAAAGGATAGCGTGGTGTGATTTGATAGGTGGGCATTCCCACAAAGGCGTTGTCTATCCAATAGGGCTCTTCATCAAATGCGGTACGATGTTCCAACACTTGGCGTTGCATACCTTTGAATTGCACAATATCAGATTGTACAAGTACTTTTCCTGAGAGAACAGGATAAAAATACATCAACGAAATTCCAGCAAAAAGTAGCATTACCAATACGTGAGGCAATAAAAAACGGAGCTTAAGATGTTGCATCATATTTCAAAAATACAACTCTAACTGAAACCAACAGAATTTATAATTCATGTATCTTTGACTATGCACAATTCTTTTCCACATTTTTTGGGCGCATTGCTTAGCATTCTAATGCTGAGTGTTACCAAAGCACAGTATACCGAAGTGATAAACAGTAACAGACCTAGTCAGTCTATGGGAGCGTTTAGCGTTGGTAAAAATGTTTATCAGTGGGAACAAGGAATCTCGTTTCGCCATGGCGATTTTAACACATTCCAAAATGCATCTTTTATGGGTTTAGGCACACGAATTGAACTTCGTGTTGGCTTATTTAAAGAGCAATTAGAGATTGTTGGTACAGTGGATTATCAATTAGATGAACTCAGCTATCAGAATGAACTTGGTAAGATAACTGTTGAACGAAAAGGGCTGCGTGATTTTTCAGCAGGTGCAAAGTATTTAGTATTTGACCCCTTTCGAAATACCGAAAAGTACAAACCCAATCTGTATAGCTACCACGCAAACAACCGTGTGCGGTGGCGCGATTTGATTCCTGCCGTTTCGGTTTATGCAGCGGCACAATTTGCTACAGGTGGTATTTATCCATACCAAGAACCCTTCTATCCTTTGTTTGATTTTAACTACCGCCCCATAGTAGAGCCTACTGTTTCGGTAACTGGGATGATCATTTTGCAGCAGCATTTAAAACCAGGACTAGTATTAGTGCACAATATTGGTATGCGCTACATTACCGCTAATATCCAACAGAAAAAACTGATTGGCACAATTACATATAGTACGCGTGCAAAATGGTCCTTTTTTGGGGAATATCAGTTTGATGATAGTCCACTTTACCGAGATGTAACCCTAGGAACTGGTGTCGCCTATTTGTTTACAAATAATCTTCAATTGGATGTAGCCTTGCAACACAGCACAAAAACAACCCCTAAGCTGTTAAATGCTGGCATTGGCGTTTCATATCGATTAGACAAACACAATATGTGGGCAGGGCAGCCGCAAGATTTAAAAGAAGTAAAGGAAAGCCGAAAAGAGCGAAAAAAATTAATTAAAGAAGAAAACGCAGCCCGAAAAGCAGAAAAACGTACCAACAAAGGACTACGCAAACTTGACAAAAAACAAAAGCGCATTGAGCGAAAGCTAAAGAAAATACAATGATAGAAATTGTTGAGGTAAAAAACAGTCGCCAATACCGTGAGTTTTTTCGGTTTCCGTTTACGCTATATCGTAGTTGTCCACAATGGGTTCCTCCAATTACCAAAGAGGAGGAAGCTGTTTTTGATCCTAAAAAAAATAGGGTGTTTAATCATGCCATGGCGCGGTTGTTTTTGGCAACAAAAAACGGTAAAACTGTTGGAAGAGTTGCGGCCATGATTAATTGGGTAGAAATCGAGGAACTCAAAAAAATGAAGGTTCGTTTTGGTTGGTATGACACCATTGATGATATTGATGTAAGCAAAAAACTCATTGAGGCAGTTGAAGGCGTTGCTATTGCAGAAGGCATGACCTATATTGAGGGTCCAATGGGCTTTTCCAATATGGACAAAGCTGGGCTTTTGGTTAAAGGATATGAACACATGAACACCATGATTACATGGTATCATCACCCCTATCAAAAAGAACATTTAGAGCAACTTGGACTGGTAAAACAAAGCGAGTGGATTGAGTTTAAAATTGATATTTATGATGCTAAAGATGCCCCTGAAAAGGTAAAAAAGTTTGCTCGGGTTATTAAAGAACGATATAAGCTAAAAACATTGGATTTTAAAACAGTTAAAGACATTGAGCCATATATTGATGCCATGTTTGATTTGCTTAATCAAACCTATAATAAATTACAATCCTATGTGCCTATTCAGCAGCACCAAATTGAGCACTACAAAACAAAATACCTCCCTTACGTACATCCTGACTTTATCAAATGTGTGGTGGACGAAAATGATGAAATGATTGGATTTACCATCACCATGCCTTCGTTTACAGCGGCTTTAAAAAAAATCAACGGAAATATGTTCCCCTTTGGATTGTACCATTTATGGCGTGCCCAACGCAAAAACAATCGTGCGGCGTTTTACCTTATTGGCATCAAAGAAAGCTATCAAAACAAAGGGGTTACTGCGATTATCTTTCAAGAAATTCAAGAAATGTTTAACCGCCGTGGCATTACTGCCGTGGAAACCAACCCCGAATTGGAAGAAAACAAGGCGATTCAGGCACTTTGGAAAAACTACAACCACGAACTTCACAAGCGTCGTCGTACGTATCGTAAAGAAGTAAGCCTTTGAATATTAACAATACCATAGTAGCCTTATCCACTGCTCCGGGTGCAGCCGCTATTGCGGTGGTACGCCTTAGTGGCAACGATGCCATTAAAATTGTCGAACAGGGGTTTCGTTCTAAGTTTGATAGAAAAATCAGTGAACAACCTACGCACAGTGTGCTTTTGGGCGATTTTTATCAAAAGGATACCCTTTTAGACGAAGTTTTGGTATCCATTTTTAAAAATCCATATTCCTATACTGGGGAAGATGTGGTGGAAATTTCTTGCCATGGCTCGGTGTATGTACAAAAACAGCTAATGCAAGCCTTACAGGATTTGGGCGCACGACTTGCCGAACCGGGTGAGTTTACATTAAGGGCATTTTTAAATAATAAGATGGATTTGGCGCAGGCAGAGGCGGTTGCTGACCTTATTGCCTCGGAAAGCGAAGCAGCCCATCATATTGCTGTACAACACCTTAGAGGAGGGATCAGCGACAATCTTGGGCAACTTAGAGCACGATTGCTGGAGTTTGCATCACTTATTGAATTGGAACTCGACTTTAGCGAAGAAGATGTGGCATTTGCCGATAGAAAAAAACTCAAGCAACTAGTCAACGATATTCGAAAAACCCTAAAAAATTTATTGGATTCGTTTGCTTCTGGAAATGCCATAAAAAACGGCATACCGGTTGCGCTTGTGGGAAAACCCAATGCAGGGAAATCATCGTTGTTAAATGCATTGCTTGATGAGGAAAAGGCGTTGGTTTCTGATATTGAAGGTACCACACGTGATAGCATTGAAGACACACTAATCATTGGCGGTATTCAGTACCGATTTATTGATACGGCTGGACTACGCCAAACCGACGATACTATAGAAGCCATGGGCGTAAAGCGAACGCAAGAAAAAATGGATACCTCAAGTATTCTTTTATATGTGGTTGATCCGCAAACCCAAACGGCAGCACAAACCTACACGGCACTTAAAGACATCTACCGGAAAGACAGTACGGTATTGCTAGTTATCAATAAAAAAGACTTGCTAAGCGATGCGGTGATAAAAAACTATACGCAAGCATTAAACGAATTGGAAGTAGAAAAACTGGTATTTACCACAATCGTTATCAGCACCCAAAACAAAGAAGATATTGAGCAACTTAAAAGGCATTTTAGCGGGCAGCTGCAATGGAATACGGGGAGTGCGCTGATAAGCAACCAACGGCATTGGGCAGCGTTGCAAACGGCTATGCAAAGCATTAGCGAAGTAGCGCAAGGCATTGAGGAAAACCGCAGCAGCGATTTATTGGCGATTGACATTCGGCAAACACTTTACGAATTAGGCACCATAACGGGTGAGGTAACCACAGATGATATTTTAGGTAACATTTTTGCAAATTTCTGTATTGGAAAGTAACTAGGAGGGGTATTTGTAAGATTGGCATAATGGTAGTTCTAAAATCTAATTGATAAATGTGGGGGTAATGTTTTTTTAAAATACCACCCTCGGTCTTGTTAAATTTTAATCAATATTGATTATTGTATCAAAAACTGCCTCAGAAAAAAAGAAATCGAACTTTAATGTATTGTCTTCTTTTTTTAGGAATGCACTTTCAATCCAATCGTAAATCAACTTTTGTTTACCATTGTTTACAAGAAATTCCCCATGATGGGTCATTGTAAGATGGGCACTAGACACATCCGTTGAAACAGTTATGTTATTCATTGTCCGTTCTGATGTGAAATCACCAAAACTTTTCACGTAGTCGACAAACTCGTCTTTCGTGTATTTTCGTGAGTTTTCGAATATGTAAAAGTCATTGGTTACTATTTCATCTAGCCTATCTATTTCATTATCAACAATTTCAAAAAGTACATCTAAAGATTGTACAACTTCTTGCTCTGATATAGTAGTAGATTGACAACCTGTAATTACGACTAATACAATAAAAATCATTTTTCTCATTGCAATATCATTTCAGGATCCTCAAATGCCGTCATGTATGCAGTGGGGTCAAATGCATTATAAGCTTCAACAACTTTCATACCGTCCCACTTAAACCAGGCGTAACCACGTAAGACAATAAGCTCACCCGTTTTTTTATTTGTGCCGTTCCATGTATACCAATAGTTAGTAAAAATACTGCCATTGTTGTAAAACATGGTGGTTGTAGTTCTATCTATGTTTTTAATGTCGTCGTAATATTCATGTCCTGTCATAAATGCTGACACAACCTCTTTGGGTGTCATTTTTGTGTCATTAACATAAAAAACCGCATCATCGGAAAAGATTTTAATTGCCGACTCTGCATCCATATTTTCATAAGCATCTGCAAATGAATTCATAATGGCATTACGCTCATCTGTGTCAGAAATTGTTCCAGACCAATCCCCTCCTTCTTTTTTATTTGCTGTTATACAACTTGACAACACCAAAAGGGTTAATAAATAAAAAATTGTTTTCATAATTAAAATTTGCTGTAATTTAAAGTTCTTATGTTAAGTTAACATCAATTTAATGATTGATTTCAAGATGTTTGTATAATACTTTTTAATTCTTTTAATGTAAAATCACTA
>DLPY01000002.1 GCA_002478685.1 Flavobacteriaceae bacterium UBA7446 | reverse complement strand
GGACAGTGCATGGTGGGTAGTTTGACTGGGGTGGTCGCCTCCAAAAGAGTAACGGAGGCTTCTAAAGGTACCCTCAGCACGCTTGGTAACCGTGCGTAGAGTGCAATGGCATAAGGGTGCTTGACTGAGAGACCTACAAGTCGATCAGGTACGAAAGTAGAGCATAGTGATCCGGTGGTTCCGCATGGAAGGGCCATCGCTCAAAGGATAAAAGGTACTCCGGGGATAACAGGCTGATCTCCCCCAAGAGCTCACATCGACGGGGGGGTTTGGCACCTCGATGTCGGCTCGTCACATCCTGGGGCTGGAGAAGGTCCCAAGGGTTGGGCTGTTCGCCCATTAAAGTGGCACGCGAGCTGGGTTCAGAACGTCGTGAGACAGTTCGGTCTCTATCTGTAGTGGGCGCAAGAAATTTGAGTGGATCTGACTCTAGTACGAGAGGACCGAGTTGGACTAACCGCTGGTGTATCTGTTGTTCCGCCAGGAGCATTGCAGAGTAGCTATGTTGGGAAGGGATAAGCGCTGAAAGCATATAAGCGCGAAACCCACCACAAGATGAGATTTCTTTTAAGGGTCGTCAGAGACGATGACGTTGATAGGTCACAGGTGTAAAGGCAGTAATGTCATAGCCGAGTGATACTAATTACCCATAAACCTATCGTAACAACCTTTTCTTTTTTTTGTTATTACCATTTAAATCTGTCTATCTATTCGAATTCTCAATATGATTGTATTGCGCAGTTTTTTGTAACCTAACAGCTGCGATACACGTCTTCATACTGAAGTAGCGTGTAAACCGATAAGGTGACTATTGCATTGGGGCTCACCTCTTCCCATCTCGAACAGAGAAGTTAAGCCCAATAGCGCAGATGGTACTGCCACTGGTGGGAGAGTATGTCGTCGCCTTCTTTAATATAAAGACCCTCTAAGTTTTCTTAGAGGGTTTTTTGTTATATACAATATCTGGATTCTTAACAATATCTTTTCTTAATAATTTTCGAGTGCCCATTCGTAAAGTACCATCAACTCTTAAAATAGAACCATTTAGTTTTGGATGCGGCCATGCCCGAAAAAGAGTTACATGAAAGCTGTCATTGGTATTTATTGGACTATTTAAAAATAACAATTAGAAACGCAATTTCTGCACTTGTTATTCAAAACGGTACTTAAAGAGTGCCAAGCCCTTTGGTATCGCATTAATCCATCATTTGTTGCATATGTTTCCTAAGGCAATATTACCGCTAATCCCAACCCTAATAAAATCACCAAAATTTTAGAGGTGTTAAACTTATGGTTTTCAACACTTTCAAAAAGTATAGTGGTAGAAATATGAAGCATAACCCCAACTACTAACGCCGTAATCTGTGAAGCGTAAGGTTGAAAAAGACCTGCTACGGCATTTAGATAGCTTCCTAGTGGGGTCATAAGTGCAAATCCGATTAATGCAGCAATACGGATTGCTGTAGTGGATTTTGTGCGCCATAGTGCAACGGTTAAAAGCATAGCAATGGGAAGTTTATGCACAACTATAGCCCAAAGCAGTTCTGTGTGATGATGAATGGGAAAACCCTCAATAAAGGCATGCAACGACAACCCAATAAGCAATGCCCAAGGCAGTTTTGAGTTTTTGTTGATGTGTATATGACCGTGCTCTGCACCTTTTGAAACGTTTTCAAGTACAACTTGCATTACGATTCCACCTAAAATCCAATAACTGATAGCTGCATCGGCATTAGCAAAAATTTCAGGTAGAAGTGCTGTGATGGTAGTAGACAATAAAAATGCCCCACTAAATGCCAATAATAAGCGTAACCGTACTTGGGATTTTGTCGGTCCAAAAGATACCAATACCGCACCCAGTAAAACCGATAGAAAAGGAAGAGCTATATTCATTTTTGTAGTACTAAAATAAGACGTTTAGCGGTTTTAGTATCAAATGGATTTAGGGCATAATCGCCAAATATTTTCGCAATCCGTAATCCAACAGTTTTGCACATCTGCTCAAAATCTGAAAGTGTTAATGCACGTACACGCTCTCTAAATGTATAGGGTTTAAAATCATGTGAAAATGAAATGTGTTTTTCAATCCATCCATCTAAAAAGCTGCGGTTTAAAGTAAATGTGATATTCCCTTTGGTTACTATTTCATCAGCTATCCAATGCTTCTGAACCCACGGCACATATAAAAAATCAATTACTGCTATGCCTCCTTTAACTAAGCTATTATAAAATGCTTGAAGGGCTTTTGTATTGTCATTTACATCTTCAAAATATCCGATACTGGTAAAAATATTAAGTAAGACATCAACTTTTTCCTGCGTTGTTTCACGCATGTCGTGCACGTAAAAGGTAGCATCTAGTGCTCTTTTCTTCGCTTCTTGTTGCGCATATAAGATACTATTAGGGCTCAAATCGATTCCTGTAACCCGAAATCCTTCAGCTGCCAAATAGAGTGCGTGTCTGCCGCGTCCACATGCAATGTCTAGGATACAATCTTGAGGTTTTATAGGAAGATGCTGTATTAGATTCTGTAAAAAAAACTGTGCTTCGGAAAGGTTTCTGTCTTCATAGAGGGTGTGGTAAAACGGTGTATCAAACCAAGTTTTGTACCATGCAGTATTATTTTCAATCATCGTGTAAATTTAAACTATTTTAGCCCCATGAATGACATCAATAAGGGTGTGTTTCCCATGGTAGCTAAAACCCTCTTTGGTTTTGAAGAAATTTTAGCAAAAGAACTCAATAATTTGGGTGCACAGTCTGTTAAGACAGGTGTGCGAAACGTGCGTTTTGTTGGCGATACAGGTTTTATGTACAAAGCTAATCTGTGTTTGCGCACGGCACTTCGTATTTTAAAACCTATTGATAAAAAAGCCATTTCATCTGAACAAGACGTATATAAGGTAATGCTCGACATTCCGTGGGAAAATTACATGACGAACGAAAATACATTTGCCATTCGCGCTACGGTAATGATGCAAAAGGCAAAAAACAGCATGTATGTGGCACAAAAAGCGAAAGACGGCTTAGTTGATAGATTTCGAAACCTAACAGCTAGCCGGCCAAGCGTAGATAAAGATTTTCCTGATCTCAGTATTCATTTATATGTAACCGACAAATTTGTAGAAGTTTCTCTCGATAGTTCGGGAGCTTCTTTGCACCACCGCGGCTACCGATCGGCTACCAACATTGCGCCTATCAACGAAGTGCTTGCTGCAGGAATATTATTATTGTCAGGGTGGAGGGGTGAGTCCGATTTTTTAGACCCTATGTGCGGAAGTGGTACGCTTTTGATTGAAGCCGTTATGATTGCGTGTAATATTCCACCGAGTCTTAATCGCAAGGAATTTGCATTCCAAAAATGGCTTAATTGGGACAATGATTTATACACCAAAATAGAGGAATCATCATTAAATAAAGTGCGTGAGTTTACGCATTCAATGACAGGTTACGACAAAGCTCCCTCTGCGGTGCGTAAAGCGCAACAAAACGTCCAAAACGCAAATCTTTCAGCGTTTATTACCATTTCGGAGAACGATTTTTTCCAAACCCAAAAACATCAACCCGAAAAGCCGCTGCATATGGTATTTAATCCGCCTTATGGCGAACGACTTTCTATTGATATGAAAGTGTTTTACAAACGCATTGGAGATACGCTAAAGCAACACTATGCAGGAACTCAGGCTTGGTTTATCACATCAAGTTTAGATGCGATAAAATCTGTTGGATTGCGACCCTCAAGAAAAATAAAGCTATTTAATGGAAAGCTAGAAAGTAGATTAGTGAAGTATGAGTTGTATAGCGGTACTAAGAAGATTCATAAATTAAAATCAACTAAATGAATGTAAAAACAAAAGCGTTAACGTTAAATCTTGTTGCCTTTGGCGTATTGTTTGTGCTATTTAGAATAGGAATTGGCATACTAATACCATTGCCGTATTTGCCGTTGCTGTTGGGTTCAGCGGTTTTGGCAAGTTTTTGCTCGCCAAAATTCTTAACCAAAGGTGAGAAGCTTTGGGTCAAATATCCTTGGAAAAAAACTCCTAAAAAGTGCTAACTACTTCTTGTATATGGGAATTTGATAGCTAATGGTGTAATTCAATCCAGCTCCATATGGATTGTTCGTTAGCACCTTATTAAACCCTGGAATAAACAAGTTTTCAAAGTTTTCTGGGTCTTTGTCTTTTAGCAAACGATGCATTTGAATGCTTAATCCCATATAAAGGTTTCGAAATAATTCTGCTTTGAGTCCAAGCTTCAGTTCAATCCAATGCCCATTTAGTCCATTAAAGCGTTTTGGAGTGGATTGGGTAATACGATTGTCTTCCTCCCAGTAAAAATTATTGTTTAGCAAACTATAACCAAACAGCGTTTGTGAGTGATGACTAAACCCATACCGAAACCCAACAAAAATAAGATTGTCCATTCCCGCCCAATTGTCATAGACATTGTAGTCTATTCCTAATTTAAGGTAAGATCCAGAGGTTTCAAAATGCACGGCATCGTTATCAATTTTTTTGGTTTCATTTCCTAGTTCTCCAGCAATGTAAAGATTGCGTGTAAGTCGATAATCACCTACCAGTTCCAATCCTTTATAGTCGGGGTCAATAAACATTCTAATGGGCTTACTCATGTCAACTCCCAAACGAATTCCATAGCGAATTTCAGTTGCCAAACTGTCGGATTTTGCTTCGTTTTGTGCCCAAATAAAGCTACAAAATAAAAATATAAAAAAATTAATGTAATATTTTAACATGTATGTTTTTAATATCTGAAATTGTATTAGTTACGATTTCTATATTTTCTATCCAAATAGTATTATTGGAACGCTCATAACTAACATTTGTGAAGCTTTTTTTGTAACCACATGCACGACTTATAAAACTATCATAAGAGTCATACTTGAATGTGATAGACTCTTCAAAAGCGACATCATTTTCGGTTTTTATAAACATATAAGCAGTACTCGTGTCGTCTGTTTTTAATGGGATAGCAATTGAGTCTGTAGTGCCATTGTGGTATGCTGTGTCTAATCCCACTCCTGTAACCTGTAAATCGGGTACTTTTTTCTTTGTGTCAGGTTGTGCATTGTCGTAGAATACAACTATAAGACTTGGTGTCCCTGGTGTTTCAGCAAGGCATATGTCATCAGGCTCACAGCTTACTAAGCCATAAATAGCAATTGCGAATAAGTAGGTATATCTTCTCATTTTCGTAATTCCAAAAGTACAATATTTTCTACATGTTGTGTGTGTGGAAACATATCCATAGCTTGGCTTAAAACTACATTATATTCTTTATTTAGTAAGGCTAAATCACGAGATTGTGTTTGTGGATTACAGCTGATATACAGTATTTTAAGAGTTTTTAATTTAAGTAATTGATTAATAACTTCTTTATGCATACCATCACGAGGTGGGTCTGTAATAATAACATCTGCTTTTCCATGTCGTGCAACAAAATCGTCTGTAAATACCTTGCGCATATCGCCCACCTCAAAAAATGCATTTTCAATACCGTTACGTTTTGCGTTTTCTTTTGCGGCAATTATTGCCTCGGGTACGGACTCTATACCCACTACTTTTTTACATGCATGCGCCACAAATTGCGCAATAGTACCAAGCCCTGTGTATAAATCGTAGACTACATCTGTATTCTTTAAAACTGCTAGCTCAAGAACTTTTGCATATAATACTTCGGCTTGTGCTGGATTTGTTTGGTAAAATGCCTTTGGCGTAATGCGAAATGACAAGTCGACCATTTGTTCTGTTATATAGTTTGTGCCATGATAGCAGTGAATTTCCTGATCATAAATGCTGTCATTAGCCTTTTCGTTGATGATATATTGTAGCGATGTGATTTCAGGGAAACATTCTTTTAGATGGTCTAGTAAATCTAATCTTGCATCCTTATTTTCATGGAAAAACTGAATTACTACCATTACTTCACCCGATAACGTAGTTCTTAGCATCAATGAACGAAGGAAGCCTTCCTTTTCTCGTGCATCAAAAAAGGACAGTCCTTGTTTACGGGCATACTCTTTTACTTTATTTCGAATGTTGTTAGGTAGTTCGGGTTGAATATGGCAATACGATATATTCACAATTTTATCCCACATCCCTGGAATGTGAAATCCAAGAGCTGTACGGTCTTTAACTGCGTTGTCACCGCTTATTTCTGCTGCTGTCAACCAACGTCTTGAGGAAAAGCTAAATTCCATTTTATTGCGATAGGCAAAGGGGTTTTCACAGCCTATAATGGGTTTAAAATCAGTAACGTCAATCCCTCCAATGCGTTGGAGTGCATCGGTAACTTCCTGCTGCTTGTGACGCAATTGCGCTTGATACTCCATATGTTGCCAAGTGCAGCCACCACATGTACCAAAATGTTCACATTTGGGAAGCACTCTGTCTGTACTTTCTTTATGAAATTTCGCTACTTTTCCTTCTAAGTAACGCCGTTGTTTTTTTTGCACATTCACATCAACAACATCACCAGGTATAGCACTCTTTACAAAAACCACTTGCCCTTCTTTGGTTCGCCCAACACCCTTGCCTTTTTTGGCAATACCTTCAATACTAAGCTTTTCAATAGGTGGAAGAGGTTTTTTTCTACGCATTTGGCAAAAATACACATTGACAGGTCATGAACCACGAAATGTTTATATTCCATTATTTTATTAGTTTTGAGATTCAAATTTTTTTTTAACATTCCACTATGAATAGACTACAAATACTTACCCTAATGCTATTGCTATGTTTTGGTAGTACAATAGCTCAAGATGAGGTAAATGAAAAATCATCTCCATTAAAGACTGCGCTTAGCGGTTTTTCGTTTAGGAGTATTGGCCCTGCATTTATGTCGGGGCGTATTGCGGATATTGCCATTGACCCAAAAAACGAAAACACCTGGTATGTTGCAGTGGGTTCTGGTGGTGTATGGAAAACCACAAATGCTGGAACAACTTGGAATCCGCTTACAGATAGCCAACCGTTATATTCAACAGGTACCATTGCATTAG
>DLPY01000009.1 GCA_002478685.1 Flavobacteriaceae bacterium UBA7446 | reverse complement strand
ATTACTGATAATTCTGTGCATTTATCGGCACGCAAAAATCCCATAATTGGAGGCGTTTCGATAGACACTTATCATGACCATCGTATGGCAATGGCATTTGCACCACTTGGAATTAAGACGCCTATTTGTATTAAAGACGCTGAGGTGGTAAGTAAATCATATCCAACTTTTTGGGACGACCTTCGTAGCTTGGGATTTTCTATTGATGTGGCGAAATAAATGTCCAAAGCCCTTGACAAGCCCCCTATGCAGATAGTATATTTGACCCTTTGTTGATATTTTATGAAACTCTCACACTTTAATTTTAAACTTCCCCAAGAGTTGTTAGCTGAAAACCCTGCTGAACATCGCGATCAGTCCAAACTCATGGTTTTGCACCGCGAAACGGAGACCATTGAACATAAACTCTTTAAAGATATCACTAATTATTTTGATGAAGGTGACGTAATGGTGTTAAATAACACTAAGGTTTTTCCTGCACGATTGATGGGAAATAAGGAGAAGACTGGAGCAAAAATTGAAGTGTTTTTACTTAGAGAGCTTAACAAAGAGCAACGTCTTTGGGATGTGTTGGTAGATCCTGCCAGAAAAATACGAATAGGAAACAAACTTTATTTTGGCGACGATGATACGCTAGTTGCGGAGGTTATTGACAACACCACTTCGCGTGGTAGAACGCTACGTTTCCTTTTTGATGGTAGCTATGACGAATTCCGAGCTAAATTGAAAAAATTAGGACAAACGCCTCTTCCTAAATACATCAAGCGTCCAGAAGAAAGTTTTGATCGTGAACGCTACCAAACTATTTATGCCAAACACGAGGGTGCTGTTGCGGCACCTACAGCTGGACTTCATTTCTCAAAGCATGTATTAAAGCGATTAGAAATCAAAGGAGTTGATTTGGCTGAAATCACACTACACGTTGGTTTAGGAACCTTCAATCCGGTTGAGGTTGAAGACTTGTCTAAGCACAAAATGGATTCGGAAGAGCTAATAATTGATGAAAACGCCGCCGCACTTGTAAATCGTGCAAAAGCTTCTGGAAATCGCGTGTGTGCTATTGGCACTACCTCTATGCGCGCTGTCGAAACATCAGTTTCTTCAAGCAATACACTTAACCCATATCAGGGCTGGACACACAAGTTCATTTTTCCACCATATGATTTTAAAATTGGAGATGCGATGGTGACTAATTTCCACTTACCAAAATCCACACTACTGATGATGGTTTCTGCCTTTGCGGGTCACGATTTTATTAAAAGAGCCTATAATGAGGCTATAAATAACAAGTATCGCTTCTATTCTTATGGAGACGCGATGCTTATTTTATAGGTATTTATGAGCGATGTCCGGAAAGATATTCGCCAACGTAGTAAGGAAGAACTCCGCTCTTTTTTTGTCGAACATGGAGCTCCAGCATTTCATGGCAATCAGGTCTATGAGTGGTTATGGCAAAAAGCCGCTACGGACTTTGCCCAAATGACAAACCTTTCCAAGGTGCATCGTATCTTACTTTCCGAGCATTTTAGTATCAATCATACTGATCTTGCAAAAGTGCAACAGAGTAGTGATGGTACGCTTAAAAATGCCGTAAGCCTTCATGATGGCAAAATTGTAGAGTCGGTTTTAATTCCTACAAAAACACGCTCAACAGCTTGTGTTTCAAGCCAAGTAGGATGTAGTTTGGACTGCACCTTTTGCGCCACGGCACAGCTAAAACGCATGCGAAATCTAAATTCGGATGAGATTTTTGACCAAGTAGCAACACTCAATCGCCAAAGTTTGGAATACTTTGACCGACCGCTGTCCAATATTGTCTTTATGGGGATGGGTGAACCCATGATGAACTATTCGAATGTGATGAAAGCCATTGAGAAAATCACAAGTCCTGATGGAATGGGGATGTCGCCACGGCGTATTACGGTCTCCACTTCTGGAATTCCAAAAATGATTATAAAAATGGCAGATGAACACCCCCGCTTTAAACTTGCCGTTTCCTTGCACAGCGCAATTGAAGAAATCCGAAATAATATTATGCCGTTTAGTATAAATTTTCCATTAACCGCACTGCAAGAATCCATTCACTATTGGTACTCCAAAACCAAAGAACGCGTTACCTACGAGTATGTGGTTTGGAACGAAATCAACGATAGCATGGACGACGTAAAAGCTTTAGTGAACTTTTGTAAGCGCACTCCTGCTAAAGTGAATTTAATCGAATATAACCCCATTGGAAATGAAGGTTTTGCACAAGCAAAAGAAGACGCCATAGAGCTTTACGTTTCCGAACTCACCAAGTATCATATTCCTGTTACTATTCGTCGCTCGCGTGGTAAAGATATCGATGCAGCATGCGGTCAATTGGCAAATAAATCAACCATTTAAAATTCAAAATCAGCGTTTTAGCTCGTTTCCAATGCGTGAAGTTGTATATTTATTCCCCAATGAAAGTCGTAGAACAGCTTAAGCAGCCTATTGCCACAGAGATGGAACGCTTTGAGGAAAAGTTTTCTGCCGCTATGCGCTCACATGTAGCACTCCTTAACCGAATTACCTATTACATTGTAAATAGAAAGGGAAAGCAAATGCGTCCCATGTTTGTTTTTTTAGTTGCAAAAATGTTGGGTAAAAATGAAGTAAACGAACGGAGTTATCGCGCTGCTTCTGTGATAGAACTTATTCATACCGCTACGTTAGTGCACGATGATGTAGTGGACGAAAGTTATCAAAGGCGTGGTTTTTTTTCCATCAATGCGCTTTGGAAAAATAAAATTGCGGTTTTGGTTGGCGATTATCTTCTTTCAAAAGGATTACTCCTTTGTATCGATCATAAAGATTTTGATTTGCTTGAAATTATTTCTGTGGCTGTGCGTGAAATGAGCGAAGGCGAACTACTGCAGATTGAAAAAACACGTCGTTTGGATATTGATGAAGAGGTGTATTTTGAAATCATTCGACAAAAAACAGCAACGCTTATTGCGAGTTGTTGTGCGTTGGGTGCAGCATCGGTTCATGCCACTGAAGAGGTTGTTGCCCAAATGCGCTCCTTTGGTGAAAATATCGGTATGGCATTCCAAATCAAAGATGACTTATTTGACTATGGCGAAACCAAAATTGGCAAACCGACAGGTATTGATATTAGAGAAAAAAAGATGACATTGCCTCTAATTAATGTGTTGAGTAAGGCAGACGGTAAAGAAAAAAAGTGGCTGTTGGAATCGGTACGACATCACAACAAAGACAAAAAGCGGGTAAAAGCCGTAATTGCTTTTGTAAAAAAGCATGGCGGATTGGACTACGCTACCGAAAAAATGCATGCTTTTAAAGACATAGCCTTGGCGCAATTACACACCTTTCCACAAAACGAATTCAGAGATGCACTTGAAGAAATGGTGCGCTATGTCATTGAGCGCAAGAAATAACTTCAACGAAATACGTATTTTAGAGCTTATTTTTAGCTGTGATCCATAAATCCACAATAGACGCTGTTTTTGAAACCGCCCGGCTTGAGGAGGTTATTGGCGATTTTGTACAGCTCAAAAAATCGGGTTCTAATTTTAAGGGCTTAAGCCCATTTACTGACGAGCGAACCCCTAGCTTTATGGTGTCGCCGGTAAAGCAAATTTGGAAAGACTTTTCGAGCGGAAAAGGGGGCAATGTCATTGCTTTTTTAATGGAGCATGAACACTTTTCGTATCCAGAAGCAATACGCTATTTAGCAAAAAAATACAATATTGAAATAGAGGAAACCGAGCAAAACGACGAGCAAAAAGCGGCTGCTAGTACTCGTGAAAGCATGTATTTGGTTAGTTCATATGCCCTTAGCTTTTTTCAAGAGTCACTTTGGGAAACAACACAAGGCAAGGGGGTTGGGCTGAGTTACTTTAGGGAACGTGGCTTTACCGACGAAACCATTCGTGATTTTCAGTTGGGCTATTCTCTCGATGAATGGAGTGCACTTACAAATGCAGCACTAAAGGCAGGCTACCAATTAGAATTTTTAGAAAAAACAGGATTAACCATTGTTAAGCAAGACAAAAAGTTTGATCGATTCAAAGGACGTGTAATGTTTCCCATTCACAGCATGTCTGGACGTGTGCTAGGTTTTGGTGGACGCATTCTTACGCAAGACAAAAAAGCCGCCAAATATGTGAACTCGCCCGAGAGTGATATTTACAACAAGAGCAAGGTCCTTTATGGGCTTTATCAAGGAAAACAAAGCATCGCCAAAGAGGATAATTGTTTCTTGGTTGAAGGCTATACAGATGTTATTCAAATGCATCAACGCGGTGTCAAAAATGTGGTTTCTTCTTCGGGAACTGCACTTACCGCGGAACAAATACGATTGGTGCGAAGACTAACAACAAACATAACGGTTCTTTTTGACGGAGATGCGGCGGGGTTGCGCGCATCACTTCGTGGAATTGATTTGATATTGGAAGCGGAAATGAATGTTCGTGTATGTTCCTTTCCTGAAGGCGAAGATCCAGACAGTTTTGCTCGTGCGCACTCTAAGGAAGAATTGGAATCGTTTCTAGCTCAAAATGCGAAAGACTTTATTCAATTTAAAGCAATGCTGCTTGTAGATGAAGCCGCTAAAGACCCCATAAAAAAAGCCGAAACCATTAGGGAGATGGTGCAAAGTATTGCTAAGATCCCAGATAGAATTAAGCAAGAACTTTATGTTCGCTCATGTGCTGCGCTGATGGATATCAGTGAAGAAGTACTCTTTGCAACACTAGCGCAAGTTTCTCATAAAAAAGCCACTAAACCTGTACAGAAGTCACCTCAATCCATGACAGTGGTAAGCGCTGATAAACGTGTTCCTCAAGTCAGTACGCGTTATGAGTTGGAGAAAAATATTATCAAAATTCTTTTGCTTTATGGACATAAAGAAGTGGAATTTGAGGAGCCTATTTTGCAAGCAGATGAAAAATCTGGTGACTTGAAAATGGTAGCCTCTAAGGTTACGTCTCGTGTATTTGAAAAGATTTATTTGGACTTACAACAAGATGAAATCGATTTTACTACTACTGCATTCAAATCCCTTTATCCTAAAATTTTAAATGCGCTTAGCGCACAGGGTGAAATGCAAATGGACTCTTTTGTTTCTAATTTGTCAACAGAGCTAGCTACAGAAGTTTCGGATTTGCTTCTGCAAGACGAGCAGTACACACTTCACGATTGGGAACGAAAAAATATTTTTGTCGCAGATAAATCAAAGTCGCTGCCAAGGTGGGTGCATGAAATCATTCTGCGTTTTAGGTGTCAATTAATTGACGAAAAAGTATCAACATTACAAAAGCAAACTGAAGAAAATCAAGGGGAACATCACAAAGAGTTACTGGAAGAAATTGTGCAATATCATAAGCTCAAAACGCTGTTAAGTGGGAGGTTAAATAGGGTAGTTTAGTACAGGTCTAGATCTACATCTTGTGTTTTTCGTACCAAATCAATAATATTTTTGGCGTTGAGTTTTTTCATTAGGCGTGCGCGATAGGTGCTTACGGTTTTGTCACTTATGCTTAGTTTTAAAGCAATTTCTATATTCTTTCGCCCATTAATTAGTAGCCTAAGCACTTGAATCTCACGGTGAGATAGTTTTTCGATCGCAGAAAGGGGATTAGCTCCCGTTTGGTTAAAGGCAATAAGTTCTGCTAAATCGTTCGTAATGTATACACCTCCTGAGCTAATTTTAAGAATAGCTTCTCTTAGTCTGCCTTGTGGGTTCGTTTTACACAAATACCCCGAGGCACCAGCCTTTAGCGAATTAATAGCGTAAACTTCTTCTTTGAGTGTGCTAAAAATCAAAAAGCGTACTTTGGGATGCAATTCCTTAAGCTCTCTTAGTAAATGAATACCTTCAAACCCAGGCAACTCCAGTTCTAGTAAAACGATATTAACTTTTTTAGAATTTAAAAAGTCATAAAGCTCCCGATAATGAAGTCCTTTTCCTACAATATCTATTTCAGTAGAATTACGAAATACCGCCTTAATTCCTTTATAAATTATGGGATGTGCATCGGCTACAAAAACACGTATCATGACTTTGATTGTTGCCAACTAAAATATAGAAAATGTGATTTAATTGATAATAAATATTTGTGTAAAATTAAAATTTAACATTAATGTTACAGCAAATGCTTAGGAATTTCACAAACAGGAATAGGATTCATTTTGTGTTTATTTGCGTTATGATGACGCAAAAATATATTCATAACCTGTGCGTCTTTTCCTACATAATCTTTTGCTGCTTTACCAGCATAATGTTGATTCATGGCCCATTCCAGTTCCTCGTAAGTGGCCCCCAATTGATCCTCGTCGTTTCTATCATCGTCCCATAAACCATCTGTTGGCTGAGCATGCAAAATGGCATTACTAACACCAAGTGTTTTGGCAAGTGAGCGCACTTGGGTTTTAATCAAGTCGGCAATTGGACTAAGATCTACACCGCCATCACCATATTTGGTGTAAAAACCTACGCCAAAATCTTCTACCTTGTTGCCTGTTCCCGCAACCAAATAGCGATGCCGTGCGGCAAAATAGTATAGTGTTACCATGCGCAACCTTGAACGACTGTTTGCTAAAGACAACAATGCGGCATCACTTGAATCTTCTTTATTGGTGACTTCAGAAAACGAGTTGAAAACAGA
The DNA here is from genome assembly GCA_002478685.1 of Flavobacteriaceae bacterium UBA7446. GTDB lineage: Bacteria > Bacteroidota > Bacteroidia > Flavobacteriales > Flavobacteriaceae > UBA7446. The sequence goes on along the minus strand of DLPY01000009.1, from coordinate 21,325 downwards.
GTTGAGATTAATAGTTTCCCCTGAAACATTAGCAAAATATTTCTTAAGCCAACTGATGTGTTCTTGCGCCCTGTCAACCTGATTTTTTTGTTGTTTTATGGGCATTTCCAAGCACAGCGTTGGTAGCCCAGTTTTGGCACAGAGTGTTGAGGTAAGGGCTGAATCTATACCTCCAGAAACCCCGACAACAAAACCCTTCATGCCGTTTTCCAGAGCGTAGGATTTTAACCAATTGACAATATGTTCGATTACTTCGTTGTTTTTCATAGCATTTGTATCTTTAGTGCCTTAATGGGAACCTCTAGACATCGTAAAATTAATAGATTTTTTTGGCATCTAAAAGTGGTGCTTTTTTGCACTTGGTTATTTGTTTTTGGATGCACATCTTCAATTCATCCTAAACCACAAGAGTTGCCTGAAGTATCTTTTGAAGTTATTCGTTTTGAGCAGTTGTTTTTTGGTGATTTGGATACACCGCTCGACCAATTAAAATCTCAATACCCTTATTTTTTTCCTTCGAATACACCCAACTCGGTTTGGCAAGCCAAACGCACCGATTCATTACAACAAGCCCTTTTTCATGCAACACTGCCGTTATTTGGAGACAATTTAAAACTACGAACTGCAAATGTGCTTAAGCACGCTAAGTATTATTTTCCAGCAGAAAAGTTACCAGAAAAAGTCATTACGCTGCTTACAGATGTAGACTACTCCCTTCGTGCTGTAGATGCTGACAGCTTATTACTTATTTCCATTGACACCTATCTTGGCGCATCGCACCCGCTATACGAAGGCATTCCAAAATACATCAAAAACAAGCTGACACCACTACACTTAGAAGCAGAGATTATTGACGCGCTCTCGCATCGATATGTTTCGAAAACAATTAGCCGGGCGTTTTTGGACCGTATGGTTGTGCATGGCAAACGCCTGTTACTACATGATTATTTGTCACCAAAAGCGTCAGCGCATTTTCATATTCAATACACCCAAGATCAGTGGGATTGGGCAACAGCGCATGAATCTGATGTGTGGCACTATTTTGTAGACAATGATTTTCTTTTTTCTACAGATGAAAATCTTAACTTTCGATTTTTGACAGCTGGTCCCTATTCAAAATTTTATTCGTATTTAGATGAAAATTCACCTGGGCGAATAGGACAATGGATGGGTTACAGGATAGTAAAAGCATATCAAAAAAGAACTGGAGCAAGTTTACAACAAGTTCTGGCCGCAAAAACACAAGAAATTTTAAAAAAATCTAGATATAACCCATAATATGCAACGTAAATCGGATATCACGCTAAACGTAACTTTAGACGAAAACCACACCCCCGAACAAATGCAATGGTCGGCTCCAGATGGCGGTGTAAAGCAGCAAAACATGGAGGCTTTTTTCCTAAGCACTTGGGATAAAGAATCGCAAGAGAGTGCTCGTATCGACCTGTGGACAAAAGAAATGCCTGTTGACCAAATGCAAGTATTTGTGCATCAAACCCTAGTAGGCATCCGTGAATCTTATTTGAGAGCAACTGAAGATGCTCAAATGGCAGAGGCTATGCAGCAGTTTTGTGATTTTTTTGCTGCAGAGCGCAATCTTAAAGAAGTTAAAAAAACAAATTAAAGCAACGTTTCGATATAGGCTAAAACGGCATCTTTGCCGATTTTAGCTTTTGATGAAGTTACAAAGTGTGGCGGAGCTTCTGCCCATGCGCCTTTTAAAAGTTTGTTGAGATAGGCTGCTAATGTTGGTTCGATAGCGCGTTTTGAGAGTTTGTCTGCTTTTGTAAAAATTATTGAAAATGGAATTTGCTGATTACCCATCCATTCCATAAACGCTAGGTCTATATCTTGTGGTTCGTGACGAATATCAATAAGTAAAAAGGCATTCACAAGCTGTGTTCGCTTTAAAAAATAGTCCGTAATATATTGTTGAAATTCCTTTTTGTCTTTTTTGGAAACTCGTGCATAGCCGTAGCCCGGTAGGTCTACAAGATGCCAATGATTGTTAATCAAAAAATGATTGATAAGTTGCGTTTTCCCGGGTTTGCCAGATGTTTTTGCTAACTGTTTTCGTTCAGTGAGCATGTTTATTAAAGAGGATTTACCAACATTCGAGCGTCCAATAAAGGCAAACTCTGGCATATTCGTGTTAGGGCATTGTGCCACACGAGAGTTACTAACCACAAACCTTGCGTCTTTTATGCGCATGGCTACATGTTATTTTCGCTAAGCCAGCTTGTAAGATATTCGTTAAATAACGTTGGATGTTCCATCATGGGTGCGTGTCCGCATTTGTCAATCCAGTACAGTGTTGAGTTAGGTAAAAGTTTGTGAAATTCTTCGCCAACATTTGGTGGTGTAACGTTGTCTTGTTTTCCCCAAATAATTCCTGTTGGAGTAGTAATGTTTGGCAATTCTTTTGCCATATTGTGACGAATAGCACTCTTGGCAATCGTAAGAATTTTAATAAGCTTTTTTCTGTCGTTAACGGTTTTAAAAACGTCATCAACTACTTCTTTTGTTGCTACTTTAGGATCGTAAAAAACATTCTCAGTTTTTGTTCGAATATATTCGTAATCTTCGCGTTTTGGGTAGCTTTCACCCATAGCGTTTTCGTACAGTCCAGAACTGCCCGTAATCACTAATCCTTTTACTTTTTCTGGGAATAATTTAGTATGAAGTAATCCTATGTGGCCCCCTAATGAATTGCCTATAAGTACCACTTTTTCGCCACCTAAATGTGTGATAAAGTCACGTAAGTAGTGTGCAAACTCTTTGACATTGGTTTTAAGCAATGGCAAATCGTAAAGTGGAAGTTCGGGAATAACAACTTTGTATCCAAGCGAAGGGAAGTGTTTTGCAACGCTGTTAAAGTTGCTCAATCCACCCATCAAACCATGTAAGATTAGGAGCGGAACGCCTTTTCCTTTTTCAAAATACCTAAAACGTCCTGACACTGTGAGCGAATCGTGCATGTGCATAAAATGAAACGCAAATATAGTTAATTCTATTCCATGCTAAACGCATTTCTTTATTTGTCTAATAGAAACCAAAATCAAAATCATTTAACTCCGCTATACAACACAAATAACTTAATAGTCTGATATTCAATAAAATGAATCGGCTTGTTTTATAGTGGTAAAACTTATTAACATTGTGGTAAAAAGTGGTAAAAAGTGGTAAAATTTTATTAATTTTGACTTACAACAAAGCGTAAAGTCACAAACGTGCTACACTTAATCGGAACATATCAGTGCAAAGCAGACCCAAAGGGAAGAGTGAAAATTCCTACTGCGCTTGTAAAACAACTTGCAGATGCGCGCGATCAATCGTTTGTGATTAAACGTGCCGTTTTTCAGCCGTGTTTGGAGCTTTATTCACTTACAGAGTGGAATGCACTCATGGCAAAAGTGAATAAGCTTAATAGGTTTAAAAAGAAAAACAATGACTTTATTCGTCGTTTTACGGCAGGCGTTAAGGTGGTGGAGTTGGATGTTACGAATAGACTACAAATTCCAAAGGATTTGGCTCGAATTGCCAATATTGAAAAGGAGGTTGTGCTATCTGCTGCTGTAAATATTATTGAAGTTTGGGATGCAGCTCACTACGAAAAAGCAATTGACGAAGCTGCTGTAGATTTTGCTGCTTTGGCTGAAGAAGTAATGGGTGACGATGGAGATGACTTATCATAAGCCGGTTTTGCTGTCCGAATCTGTTGCAGGACTTAATATTAAGCCTGCATCGATTTATGTGGACGCGACATTTGGCGGCGGCGGTCATTCCAAAGAAATCTTAAAACAACTTGATAGTCAAAGCCTACTTTTTGCTTTTGACCAAGATGAAGACGCGCAACAAAACGAAATTAACGATTCACGGTTTACACTAATTCCACACAATTTTAAGCACTTAAAACGGTTTTTACGTTTTCATAAAGCGGAGCAAGTAGATGGTATTTTAGCTGACCTTGGTGTTTCTTCACACCAGTTTGATACACCCGAAAGAGGCTTTTCCATTCGGTTTGATGGGCCGCTAGATATGCGCATGAATCAACAGCAAAAACAAACCGCCAAAGACATTGTGAATAAATATTCTGAAACCAAGTTGTCAGAGTTGTTTTTTAAATATGGTGAGTTGCGAAACGCTCGAAAAATAACAGACCATATTGTAAAAAACAGAAGTAAGGAAATTAGTACAACACAACAGCTTAACGTGCTTCTATCCGATTTTCTGCCACAAGGCAACGAGCATAAAGTGCTCGCTAAAATTTATCAGGCATTGCGCATGGAAGTGAACCAAGAAGTTGAAGTATTGCAAGATTTTTTGATGCAATGTAAATCTGTTTTAAATGTTGGAGGTAGACTGAGTGTTATTAGCTATCATTCGCTTGAAGACCGTTTAGTAAAACGCTTTATCCAAAACGCAAATTTTGAAAATGAACCTTCCAAAGATGCATTTGGAAACCCAGAGAGATGTTTTAAAAAGTGTGGAGGATTGCAAGTGCCCTCGCAAGATGAAATCAATCAAAATAACAGAGCGCGAAGCGCAAAACTACGCATAGCACAACGCATATGAAAACAAGTGTTTTAAATCTGCTCAAAGGAGCATTTTTGGTGCAAGAAGGCGCATCAAAAAACTGGCGATTTATCTTGTTTGTTTTCTTTCTTGCGGGACTAATGATTACCGCTTCGCACAAAGTTGATCAAAAAGTGGTCCAATTAGAAAAAGCCAATAAAGAGCTACAATCATTGCGCAGCGAATTTGTCTCAGTTCGTGAAGAAGTCATGCATAAGCGTATGGAAACCCAATTGGCAAATAGACTGCAAGCTCAGGGAATTTTCCCTCCTCAAAAGGCAGCCATAAAAATAATAGTACAGGCAGATGAATAAGCATAAAAACATGATGTCGCGTGGCTATTTGGTTGTATTTGTGCTTTTTGTGTTTGGTGTCACGGTTGGATATCGATTGGTTTCATTACAGCTTACGCAAGGGGAAAAATATCGTGAATTAGCAGGAAAAAGAAGTGTCAAAAATGTTGAAGTTTTACCCGTGCGTGGAAACATTTATGCTAAAGACGGTAGTCTACTTGCAACTTCCGTTTCAAAATTCTCGATTCATTTTGACGCTGTCACGGTCAGCGATAGAGTTTTTCAACAAGACCTAGGCGCACTGAGTGACTCGTTGGCCAGTCTGCTTGGAAACTCTAGTAACTATTTCGAAAAAATGCTGCGTAACGCACGCACAAAACGCAGTCGTTACCAACTTATTGCACGCCGATTGTCTTACCCGCAATATCAACGCATTCGAAATTTTCCCATGTTTCGTTTAGGTGGTGTGCGTGGAGGCTTTATTGTAGAACGTCAATTTATTCGGGATTTACCATTTGGTAAAATTGCGGAGCGCACCATTGGTTATGAGCAACGAAATCCAAATGGAACATATCTAAAAGTTGGTTTAGAAGGCGCATATGGCATACCGCTTCGAGGTCAATCTGGACGTCAATTGCGCCAACGCATTGCAAATGGTCAGTGGAAACCACTAACAAATGATTACCAGCAGGAACCCATTGATGGCCTAGATGTATGGACAACCCTTGATATAAACTTACAAGACGTAGTGCACCATGCGCTGCTTGGTGCATTGGAGAAATATGAAGCGGAGCACGGAACTGTGGTGGTAATGGAAACCAAAACGGGTGCTGTGAAAGCCATCTCAAATTTGGGACGTACTAAGAATAACAAATATTTTGAACGCTTAAATTATGCCGTTGGGGAAGCACACGAACCAGGCTCTACCTTTAAGTTATTTTCCCTTATGGCAGCACTTGAAGACAAAGTAATTGACACAACAACCATGGTAGATACCGAAAAAGGAAAATTGACTTTTTATGGTAAATACCACGTTCGAGACTCAAAACCCGGGGGTTACGGAATTATTCCTACAAGCCAAGTGTTTGAGCGATCTTCAAATACAGGAATTGTTAAGCTTATTCACGAAAACTACAAGGAAAATCCATCAAGTTTTACAGATAGGCTTTTTGCAATGGGATTAGACAAGCCATTGGGCTTGTCAATTACTGGTGAAGGAACACCAAAAATTCCACATCCAAAGGATGCAGATTGGGACGGACTAGACTTGCCGTGGATGGCATTTGGTTATGGGGTTTCGTTAACTCCTTTGCAAACGCTGAGCTACTACAACGCTGTTGCCAACAACTGTGAGCTTGTGTTGCCGCGTTTCGTTTCCTCTATACGAAGTTTAGATGGGAAGGTGGTGCAATCGTTTCCTAAAAAGGTACTGAACCCTGCTATTTGTTCCGAAGAAACACGTTCTAAACTAAACAAGCTAATGGAAGGTGTGGTTAAAAATAAATGGGGAACCGCTCATAATATTTATGACAAGAAACTTTCTATAGCTGGAAAAACAGGAACATGTCAGGTGGATTACACCACAAATAATGTTCAGTATATTTCAAGTTTTGTTGGATACTTTCCAGTAGAAAATCCAACCTACTCATGCATTGTTGTTATACATAAACCCAATAAAAAAATTGGATATTATGGCAATGAAGTAGCTGCGCCTGTATTTAAAAAAATTGCTGAAGCTGCTATTCATAATATTCCACAAAAAAGTACCATAAGCCTCAACAAAATAGCTATGCTAACTCAACAGAACAACAAGCCAAATATTACCGAATTACTCAATAGTGAACGCATGCCCGATGTTCGTGGTTGGTCTGCTATGGAAGCTGTTGCTGTACTTGAAAACTTAGGTGTTTCTGTAACGCTAAAAGGCAATGGAAAAGTATTGCGCCAATCGCAAAAGCCAGGAGTGAAGCTTAAAAAGAATCAAACCGTAATCCTTACACTAGCATGAAAGCGCTAAAGGACATATTGTTTGGTGTGCCGTTGCAAACGGTTTCTGGAAGTACACATATTCAGATTAGCGACATAACGTTCGATTCAAGAGACGTCAAAAAGAATGCACTTTTTGTTGCGATCAAAGGAACTGCACATGATGGTCATGTACACATTTCTGATGCCATTAAAAATGGAGCTACCGCTGTGTTGTGCGAAGAAATTCCAACAACATTTCAAAAAGAAGTGACCTTTGTTACTTGCACCAATTCGCGTCGTGCATTGGCAACTGTAGCTACACATTGGTATGACAATCCGAGTGCTGAGCTTAAACTTGTTGGTGTTACGGGAACCAATGGTAAAACATCTGTGGCTACCATGTCTTATCAGTTGTTTCATCAAATGGGGTACACTGCAGGCTTGCTATCAACGGTGGAAATTCGAATTGGCAAAAAAGTATTGTCGAGTACTCACACAACACCAGATGTACTCACTACAAATAAGATTTTACGCCAAATGGTAGATGAAGGTGTAACGCATTGTTTTATGGAGGTTTCTTCGCATGGTATTGATCAGGATAGGATTTTCGACATCCAGTTTTTAGGAGGCGTTTTCACAAACCTTTCCCACGATCATTTGGATTATCACAAGGATATTAAATCCTACAGAGACACTAAAAAGAGTTTTTTTGATATGCTCTCAAAAGATGCTTTTGCGCTTTCTAATGCCGACGATAAAAACAGCTCTTATATGTTGCAAAACACCAAGGCTGCAAAACACTTTTTTGGCATGAAAAGCATTGCAGATTTTCAAGTAAAGGTTTTAGAGAACAGTTTTTCGGGAATGCTTTTAAAACTCCAATACGATGAAGTTTGGACCCCGTTAGTAGGTATGTTTAATGCTTCAAACTTTGTTTGTGTTTATGCCATAGGCATATTGTTGGAAATAGATAAAACGGAACTTTTGCCTGTGTTGAGTACGCTTAAAGGTGCGGTGGGTCGTTTTCAGACGGTTACAACCGAACCGGTGACGGCTATTGTAGATTATGCACACACGCCTGACGCACTTACACAAGTATTGGACACCATAGCTGTGCTACGCACACGAAATGAAAAACTTATTACTGTAGTGGGTTGTGGTGGTAATAGAGACAAAGCGAAGCGCCCGCTCATAGCGAAAGCAGCTGTGGAAAAAAGCGATTTGACCATTTTCACTTCTGATAATCCAAGAGACGAGGACCCAGAAGAGATTATCACAGAGATGCTTTCAGGTGTTTCCATGGAAGTTAATCACAAGCACCTTACGGTTTTAGACAGAGCACAGGCTATAAAAATGGCATGTGCGATGGCAAAAGACCAAGACATCATTTTGGTAGTCGGCAAAGGCCACGAAACCTATCAAGAACAAAATGGAAAACGCTTTCCATTTGATGACGCTGCGGAACTAGAACATCACCTTCAAAATAAGAAATAATGCTTTACAATCTGTTTGAATACTTAGAAAAAACATATCAATTTCCAGGGGCATCCTTGTTTGGGTACATATCCTTTCGGGCTGCAGTGGCCATTATTTTTTCGCTATTGGTAACGGCAGTTTTAGGTAAGCGTATTATTGCAATGCTGCAACGTTATCAAATGGGCGAAACCATTCGCGATTTGGGACTTGAGGGACAGAATGAAAAAGCAGGTACGCCAACCATGGGCGGTCTAATGATTATTTTCGGAACGCTAATTCCTGTTTTACTTCTAACAAGACTCGATAATATTTACATCATTTTATTGTTGGTAACTACGGTTTGCATGGGATTAATAGGCTTCATAGACGATTACCTAAAAATAAAAAAGAGAGACAAAGCAGGACTTAAAGGGCGTTTTAAAATTGTGGGCCAGCTTAGTCTCGGATTACTAGTTGGCGCAGTATTGTATTTCCACCCAGAAGTCACGATTAAGCAACAAATAGCTGGCGGAGGTGCTTTTATGCAAGAGGAAAAATCGACCAAAACAACTATTCCGCTATTTAAAAACAACGAATTTGATTATGGCGAGTTAATTTCTTGGGCAGGTGATGGCGCAATGGATTATGCTTGGTTAATTTTTATTCCTGCTGTTATATTTATTATTACGGCGGTTTCCAATGGCGCCAACCTAACGGATGGAGTGGACGGATTAGCCGCAGGAACGGCTTCTATTTCAGTGCTTACTCTTGGGCTTTTTGCCTGGGTATCGGGTAATGTCATTTTTGCAGATTACTTAAATGTAATGTATATCCCCCAAATAAGTGAGGTAGTCGTTTTTGTGGCTGCTTTTGTGGGAGCCTTAGTCGGGTTTTTGTGGTACAATACGTATCCGGCTCAAGTATTTATGGGTGATACGGGTAGTCTTACCATTGGTGCTATTATCGCCGTGTTGGCACTTGCGGTACGTAAAGAATTGCTCATTCCCATTTTGTGTGGAGTATTCTTAATTGAAAACCTTTCTGTGGTAATTCAGGTAGCCTATTTTAAATATACCAAGAAGAAATTTGGTGAAGGAAGACGTATTTTTAAGATGGCGCCTTTGCATCACCATTATCAAAAACTAGGATACCACGAAAGCAAAATTGTAAGTCGATTTTGGATTGTAGCTATCATGCTTGCCATCATTAGTCTTGTAACACTAAAAGTTAGATAATGAAAAAATTGGTTGTACTTGGTGGGGGTGAAAGCGGGATTGGCGCAGCATTATTGGCACAACGAAATCAATGGGATGTATTAGTGTCAGATGCAGGAACACTTTCCGATACTGCAAAACAAGAATTTGATGCCCATCAGATTAATTGGGAAGATAGTGGTCACTCCTTGGATAAAATTTTGGAAGCATCAATTGTTGTAAAAAGTCCGGGTATTCCAAACCACGTTCCTATAATTGTTGCCATAGAAAAAGCACAAATTCCAATAGTTTCAGAAATTGAGTTCGCTAGTAATTACACCAACGCAACGCTTATTGGCATAACTGGCAGTAATGGTAAAACTACCACCGCGATGCTTACGTATCATTTGTTAAATGAGGGGGGAATAGACGTGGGGCTGGCAGGGAATATTGGCAACAGTTTTGCCAAAGCCATTATAGCAGACCGACACGAGGTATATGTGTTGGAAATCAGCAGTTTTCAATTGGAACACATCCACAAGCTCCATCCGCATATTGCCGTAATTACAAACCTAACCCCAGACCATTTAGATCGATACGATAACTCTTTTGAAGCGTATTGTGACACAAAGTTTAATCTGATAAAAAATCAAACTGAAAACGATCATTTTTTGTACGAAGCTGAGGATAAAACCATTGCTTCGGGCATAGTCCGACACGAGATAAATGCCATACAGCATCCGTACGCTAACCCTAATTCAACACCTATGTTTGCAATTAATAACCCTTCGCTACGCGGCCGTCATAACGCTAAAAACGCTATGGCAGCTGCTACAATTGCTCAGTTGTTTCAACTTAGTAATCAAGACATACAAGCCAGTTTACAAACCTTTCAAGGTGCAGCACATCGTTTGGAACATGTGGTAAATATTCTAAAAGTAGCATATATCAACGACTCCAAAGCCACTAATGTAAACGCTACGTTTTATGCGCTTGAAAGCATGACTGGACCAACTATTTGGATTGTGGGCGGTATTGATAAAGGTAACGACTACACGTGCCTGTTGCCTCTTGTTCACGAAAAAGTAAAGGCAATTATTTGTTTAGGAGTTGATAATGATAAACTTATGGATGTTTTCTCGCCAGTTGTTGATGTGCTAGTTGAGTCTCAAAATATGGATATGGCAGTAAAAGCAGCTTATGAATTAGCTAAAAAAGGCGATACGGTATTGCTTTCACCAGCTTGTGCAAGTTTTGATTTGTTTGAGAATTACGAGGATAGAGGAAACCAATTCAAAGCAGCAGTTAGAAAATTATAATCTTGAAATTAATGCAATACTTACAAGGAGATAAATCCATTTGGGGAATAGTAGTTTTACTATCTATTTTTTCCTTTTTGCCTGTCTATAGTGCTAGTTCAAACTTAGTATACGTGGTAGGTTCTGGATCTATTTTCGGACACTTGCTAAAGCATATTGCTATTGTCTGTGTGGGTTGGATCATCATGTATACGGTACACTTAGTACCCTTCCGCTATTTTTCTGGACTTGCCAAAATTGGAATCCCAGTGGTCGTTATTTTATTGACGATAACTGCAATGCAAGGCAAAACCATTGATGGCGCTAATGCTAGTCGATGGTTAAACATCCCTATTTTGGGAATGTCTTTTCAAACATCCACTTTGGCAACAGTGGTTTTATTAGCATATGTTGCCGATTATTTTGCCACCATGCGGGAAGTGAAAATTAGATTTGTTGAAAGTATTTTACCCCTTTGGCTTCCTGTTTTTATCGTTGTTGGATTGATTTTGCCTGCCAATTTATCTTCTGCATTACTATTGCTATTTATGGTTACGGTGGTCGCTTTTTTGGGGGGATATCCTTTAAAATATTTAGTGAGCATGATTGGTGTAGCAATTTTAGGATTGGTCATTTTTGTCTTACTCGCAAAAGCCTACCCAGATGCTTTCCCAAACCGTGTTGACACATGGATGAGCCGAATTGAAAGTTTCTTGGGAAATGGAACCAGCAACACAGATTATCAAATTGAACGCGCCAAAGCTGCAGTTGCTGTGGGTGGCATTGTGGGAATTGGGGCAGGAAAAAGTATGATGAAAAATGTGTTACCGCAAAGCACATCTGATTTTATTTATGCCATCATTGCCGAAGAGTACGGGATGCTTGGCGCATTGTTTTTATTGTTCTTGTTTCTATTGTTATTGTTCCGCATTCTGATAAATGCAAACAAATCGGAAAGTTTTTTTGGTCAATTGCTGATTTTAGCCATGGGACTGCCTATTATTACGCAAGCCTTTATAAACATGGGTGTTGCTGTTGCTCTTTTACCTGTAACGGGTCAGCCTTTACCACTTATTAGCAGTGGCGGAACATCCCTTTGGATGACTTTTTTGGCGGTTGGTATTATTTTGAGTGTGAGCGTCAATCGAAAAGCAACCTCTCAAGAAAAAGAGTCGAACCCTTTAGCAGTATTGAGTGATGAAGCCTAAACTAATCATTTCGGGAGGCGGAACGGGAGGACATATTTTTCCTGCCCTTGCAATTGCAGATGAAGTAATGGCACAATTTCCAGGGGCATCTATACTTTTTGTTGGTGCACACAATCGCATGGAAATGCATCGTATTCCAAAAGCAGGATATCGTATCAAAGGATTGTGGATTTCTGGACTTGATAGAACAAACATGTTACGCAACCTATTGTTTCCCCTAAAGTTGGCATGGAGTATGTTACAGGCGTTGGCTATTGTGATTCGTTTCCGACCAGATGCGGTGGTAGGCACTGGCGGTTTTGCGAGTGGTCCGTTGGTTTTTGTAGCTTCAATACTTGGAATTCCTTCATTACTTCAAGAGCAAAATGCCTTTCCTGGCGTGACAAACAAACAACTTGCTCAACGCGCTCATACCATTTGTTTGGGGAGTGCTGCAGCGCAAAAATTCTTTCCTCCATCCAAAAGTATAGTTACTGGAAATCCAGTTCGAGCTACATTACATAAACCCATTTCAAAAGATGAGGGGTGTAAAATTTTAAATGTTGACCCTATTAAATTTACCCTTTTGGTTTTGGGTGGAAGTTTGGGCGCACGAAAAATCAATCAACTCATTAAAAATCATATATATGACATACAACAGCTCAACGTTCAACTCATCTGGCAATGCGGAAATCTTTACGCTGATGAATATCAATCCTTCGCAAAAGAAAACACCCATGTGGTTCCGTTCATCGACAATATGTCCGCAGCATATGCAGCCGCAGATCTTGTGGTGTCGCGCGCAGGTGCATTAGCTATTTCAGAGTTGTGCCTTATGGGCAAACCCACGTTGTTTATTCCTTCGCCAAATGTTGCTGAAAACCATCAAGAAAAAAATGCACAATCACTTGAAGATAAACAAGCTGCTGAAATGGTAGTTGAGCATACCGCCGATGTCAATTTTTGGCCTAAGCTTAAAAGATTAATTGAGGACGAAATGTATCGAAAATTACTTGGCAAAAACATTCAATCGTTTGCGTATCCAAATGCCACAAAAGTTATTGTAAAGAAACTAACCCAACTTATTTCACATGATTAAAGCACCGATATATTTTGTTGGGATTGGCGGCATTGGAATGTCGGGTGTGGCGCAGTATTTCTTGACTCAAGGGCATCCCGTTGCGGGCTATGACCGCACACTAACACCGCTCACAGAAAAACTAATTTCGATGGGTGCAATAGTCACCGATAGTGAGAATGTTACTGATATACCTAAACTATTTAGGGATTCAACAAAAACCAAAGTGATTTATACCCCTGCAATTCCTACAGATTCACCTTTATTGGTGTTTTTTAATTCTGGTGGATTCATCCTTAAAAAAAGAGCAGAAATTATTGGGGAAATCAGTGCTAACATGTCTTGTTTGGCGGTTGCGGGTACGCATGGCAAAACCACAACTACCTCCTTACTCACACATTTGTTACGCTCAAATGGAAAAAAAATCACAGCTTTTTTTGGTGGAATTGCTGAGAATATTGGAAGCAATTTTTTACTTGAAGGTCAAGATATAATGGTGGTTGAAGCCGATGAGTTTGATCGATCGTTTATGCATTTGTCTCCAACCGCAATTGCACTTACATCAATGGATGCTGATCATTTGGATATTTACGGTACTTCTAGCGAACTCACTAAAACCTTTGAAGCATTTGCGGAAAAAGTATCCCCTAATAAACGATTTATTCGTCACGGATTAGCTGTTAGAGGGAACAGTTTTGGATTGGAAGTAGGAACACATCAAGTGACAAATTTAAAAACCCAATTGGGCTGCTATGTGTTTGATTTTCAAACGCCAGAAATCACCATTTCGAACTTAAAATTGCCTTATCCTGGTTACCATAATTTGATGAATGCTGCTGCTGCGTTGGCGTTGGCATTGGAGGTTGGTTGTGATGCAGATTCTTTACGAAATGGTTTGGCAACATTTAAGGGCGTTGACCGTAGATTTAGTGTACGCATGACGTCCCCCAAAGTTTTGGTTGATGATTATGCGCATCATCCCACAGAAATCAATGCTGTTATGGACGCGCTTAAATCATTTTATCCAAGCAAAAGAAAGTTAGGTGTATTTCAGCCGCATTTGTTTTCACGCACTCGTGACTTTGCCAAAGACTTTAAAACCTCACTTGCTCGCTTTGATGAAGTATTACTTATGGATATTTATCCAGCGCGTGAGTTGCCGATAGAGGGTGTTACAAGCCATATTTTGATAGACGAATCGCACCCCAATACAACACTAATTTCAAAAGCCGAGCTTCCCCAAAAAGTGATAAATTCTTCAGCTGAAGTTGTTGCAATTATGGGTGCTGGAGATATTGCTTTTGAAGTGCCAAATGTGATACAAACCCTTAAAAATCAACATTATGAATAAAATGATTACAGCAGTGATACTGTTTGTGATGATGTTAATGCTAAGTGTTTTTATGCACCAGCGTAATGGTTTGCGTGAGGTGCGTTTGGAAGGGATTCGTTGGGATGAAAATCGACCACGGTTAATCGCACAAGATTCCGTTAATAAATTGTTGAAAGTTGTACTTAGTGATAGTGTGTCTGCGTTTAAAAGTGGTATAAATTTGAGAGAAATAGAACAAACGCTTAACCATAATGCTTGGGTTGAAGATGCCCAAAGTTTCGTGTTCATTGACGGTGGTATAGGCGTTCACGTAACATCCAAATTACCAATTGTGCGCATAGAAGGCGATAGTAGTTATTATTTAGATGCAAGTGGAGGATCCTTTCCGCTTTCAAAAAACCAGTCGGTAGTGGTACCAATTTTTTATGGTAATCCCACTACAAAACAACGTCTTTTTTTGGTAGATGCTGTTCAAAAAGCAGCACAAGATTCTTTTATGTCGGATCACGTGGTTGCCTATGAATGGCTTCCCGAGGGATTAGCTATTGAACCACGACAAGAGGAGTATAAAATTGTGTTAGGCACACCAAATCAGCTTGAGCAAAAATTCAAAAAATACAAAGTGTTTTATGCTAAAATGCAAGATAGCGCTGTATTAAAAAACTATAAACAAGTAAACCTTTCGTTTCAAGGACAAGTAGTTTGTTCAAAATAAACATGATATGGAACAGGAAAAATTAGCCGTAGGATTAGATATCGGAACCACCAAAATAGTGGCGATGTTGGGTACAAAAAACGAGTATGACAAGCTCGAAATTGTTGGCATTGGAAAATCAAAAAGTCAAGGGGTTCATCGTGGTGTGGTGAACAATATCACACAAACTATTCAATCTATTCAGTCTGCCACCCAAGAAGCGGAGGCGGTATCGGGTAAAAAAATTGAAAGTGTAGTTGTGGGTATTGCAGGGCAACATATTCGAAGTTTGCAGCACAGTGACTACATCACGCGCACCAATCCAGACGCTGTAATTGACGAAGCAGATGTTGATCGGCTTAAAAACCAAGTGTTTAAGCTTGTCATGCTCCCCGGCGAAGAAATTATTCATGTGCTTCCACAAGAGTATAAGGTTGACGGTCAGGCTGAAATTAAAGAGCCAATAGGTATGTATGGCGGACGCTTAGAGGCAAATTTCCATGTAGTTGTGGGGCAAGTTTCCTCTATTCGAAATATTATGCGATGCGTAAAATCTGCAGGGTTAGATTTTGGAGGTATCACTCTTGAGCCACTTGCTTCTGCAGATGCAGTACTTAGTCAGGAAGAAAAAGAAGCCGGTGTTGCACTTATTGATATAGGCGGCGGAACTACTGATCTTGCCATTTTCAAGGACGGTATCATTCGTCACACGGCCGTAATTCCTTTTGGTGGAAATGTGATTACCGAAGATATTAAAGAAGGCTGTTCCATAATTGAAAAACAGGCAGAGTTGTTAAAAATTAAATTTGGTTCGGCTTGGCCAGGCGAAAATAAAGACAACGAAATTGTTTCCATTCCAGGGCTTCGCGGACGCGAACCAAAAGAAATTACGCTAAAAAACCTATCCAAAATCATTCATGCACGTGTGCAAGAAATCGTCGAGCAAGTATATGCTGAGATTAAAAATTACGGTCATGAAGAGCAGAAGAAAAAACTCATTGCGGGGATTGTACTTACTGGTGGTGGAAGTCAGCTAAAGCACCTTAAGCAATTGGTCGAATATATCACGGGAATGGATACACGAATTGGATATCCAAACGAACATCTTGCAGGTGACACGGATAAAACTATGACCAGCCCACTTTTTGCAACGGCTGTAGGATTGGTTATGAATGCAGCTGAAAATCAGCTGGTCCCGTTAGATGAGATACAAGTGGAAGTTCAAGAAGGAGCTTCCGTACCAGAACTATCGGACAAACCGGCAAAACGCACATCGGTTATTGACCGATTCACACAAAGATTAAAAACATTTTTAGAAAGCGCAGAATAAAACCTTTTTCTATGGATTCATTTGATAACATAACTTTCGATTTACCCAAAAACAGAAGCAACGTAATTAAGGTAATTGGTGTAGGCGGAGGCGGAAGCAATGCCCTAAATTACATGTATCGTCAAGGCATTAATGGTGTGGATTTTGTGGTGTGCAACACTGATGCTCAGGCACTTGAAAATAGCCCTGTTCCAAACAAAATTCAGCTTGGCGTTTCGCTTACAGAGGGACTAGGAGCTGGTGCAGACCCAGAAGTTGGTGCGCAATCGGCTATTGAAAGTTTGGATCAAATTTCAGACGTATTAAGCGTCAATACCAAAATGGTATTTATTACGGCTGGAATGGGAGGTGGAACAGGTACTGGCGCAGCACCAATAATTGCAAAACTAGCGCAAGAACTTGGTATTCTTACCGTTGGTATTGTGACAATGCCCTTCCAGTTTGAGGGTAAAACTAGGAACGAACAAGCACAGCAAGGATTAAATAATCTTCGCAAACACGTTGATTCACTTATTGTCATCAACAACAACAAACTACGCGAAGTTTATGGAGATTTAGGTTTTAAGCAAGGTTTTGCAAAAGCCGACGAAGTATTGGCAAAAGCCTCACGCGGCATAGCAGAGGTTATTACTAATCACTACACCCAAAACATTGACCTTAGAGATGCTAGAACTGTTTTAGCTAACAGCGGTACTGCGATTATGGGATCGGGTACCGCATCGGGAAGCCAGCGTGCAAATGAAGCCATCGTTCAGGCATTGGACTCTCCACTGCTTAACGACAACAAAATTATGGGTGCTAAAAACGTGCTATTGCTTATCGTTTCTGGCAGTGACGAAGTTACCATTGATGAGATTAGCGCCATAAATGAGTTCATTCAGAAAGAGGCAGGGAATAACACCAATATTATTATGGGTATAGGTGAGGACGAAACGCTCGATAATGCAATTTCTGTTACCATTATAGCAACGGGCTTTACTCCCGATATGCAGCAAGAAATTGTGCATGCCGATCCCCAAAAAATTATTCACTCTTTGGATGATGATCAAAAAGTAACACATGATTTGTCGATTGGACAAATCCCATTGTTTGAACCCGAAGTTGTACCATCAACACCATTTTCTCAAACCGAGATAGAAACAGTTACTCCTTTTGAAGGTCATGTGCCTACTACGGAAGTACTGCGTATGTTAGACGTCTCTTTTGAAGTGATTAGTGCCCCCGTAGAACCCACAAAAACAACATCGATGGGGTCGTTTACCATTCATGATGTTACCCCTTCTATTCGTGACATTGAGGTTATTGATGCCGAGGTGGTGCTTCCAGAACCGCAAATCAAGTCACCCTTAGATGAACCTATAACAAAGCAACCTCTACAACAAGATGGCCCAGTAGTACTGTTTCAATTGGATGACGACAGTAAACCAACAAGAAAACAAACTACCGATGAAGAAGTAAAACGTTTTGTATTGGAAATGGAAGAGGAGGAGCCAACTCCTGCTTCAATGAAGCGAACTATTTCCAAGGAAGTAAAGCCGATAGTAGAATTGGATAAGCCATTTTCTCCCATCGATGGAACTATTGAAGAGGGCTTGGCTAGGAGAACCGATGAGCGAAAAGAAAAATTAAAGCAATTTAATTATCGCTTTAACCAAAACAGTAGGGTAGAAGACTTGGAACGCGAACCTGCTTACAAGCGTCAAGAAATTGATTTAGACAATCCTGAAAATAGTACTTCTGCATCACGAACAAGTTTGAGTATTGATAGCAAAAACGATTTGCAAATTCGAACAAACAATTCTTTTTTACACGATAACGTTGACTGATATGAGTTTACAAGAACAGGTTACAAAACAACTAAAAACTGCCATGAAAGCCAAAGACAGCGTTGCGATGGAATCGTTACGTGCGATAAAATCTGCCATTTTGTTGGCGCAAACGCAAGCTGGAGCCCAAGATCTCACCGCGGATGATGAAATTAAATTGATTCAAAAGCTTGTAAAACAACGTAAAGATAGTGCGGAGATTTTTCGTCAGCAGGGTAGAGAAGACCTAGCAGGACCTGAAGAAGAACAAATCAAAATCATAGAACAGTTTTTACCAGAACAACTTGACGAAGCTTCTATTGGAAAAATTGTGGATACTATAATTGCGCAAACCAACGCCGAGGGAATAAAAGATATGGGCAAGGTTATGGGAATGGCTTCTAAGCAAATGGTAGGAAAAGCCGACGGCAAAACCATTTCTACTATCGTCCGTCAAAAGTTGGCGTAACGCCTTAAAAACGTATTTTTACCTCCCATTGGCCCAGTAGTTCAACTGGATAGAATATCAGATTTCGGCTCTGAGGGTTGGGGGTTCGAATCCTCCCTGGGTCACAACAGAAATATAACACTTTCCCACTGTGTTTGTCCAAATAGGTATGTTGAGATAACCTCTAAAAACGCAAATAAAACAGTCAAGCTATTTGATTTTTTAATTTGAATGTACTTTAATGTACACAAAATTTTTATAAGTTTATATCATGAAAGACGTAAAATATCTCATGGCATACACCGTTCCTATGAGTGTAGTTGTTAGTTTTTATTTCAAGGGAGTCTTTTCCTTCACTGCGTTGGCCTATGTGTTTGTTTTAATACCCTTTCTTGAAGGCATAATTTCTATAAATAACGATGAATTATCAGAAATTGATAAACAAAAAAGGGCTTTGAATCGCTTTTTTGATTGGCTTCTTTACTTAAACGTTCCTATTGTTTACTATGTGCTATGTTATGGGATATATAGCTTTTCAACAACAAGTTTAAGTATTTATGAATATGTGGGATTAATTTTTGCGCTAGGTATTTTGTTGGCAACTAACGCAGTGAATGTTGCACATGAGCTAGGTCATAGGAAAGGAAAATTTGAGATTTTACTCACAAGGTTATTGCTGTTGCCTTGTTTGTATTTGCATTTTACTCTGGAGCACAATTACGGGCATCATAAATATGTTGCTACCGAAAAAGACCCAGCAACTGCAAAAAAGGGGCAGAGCTTATATCATTTTTGGATAACATCGGTTTTTGGTCAATATAAAAATGCATGGCGGATACAAACCAAACTACTCAAAAAGAAAGGGGCACATTTTTTCTCAATCAAGAACAACATGCTGTTGTTTATCATTTACCAAGTAGCATATTTGGGTGGTGTTTATGCTTTTTTTGGAGTAAAAATATTTTCTATTGCTTTAATTGTAGGGATAATTTCCTTCTTGTTTCTCGAAACCATCAATTATATCGAACATTATGCCTTGGCTCGAAAAAAAATCAACGGCAAGTACGAAAAGGTACAACACATACACTCTTGGAACTCCGATCACATCATGGGTAGAATTGTGCTCTATGAGTTAACTCGGCATAGTGATCACCATTTTCGAGCTTCAAAAAAATATCAAGTATTAGATAGCTTAGAAAACAGTCCAACACTACCATTTGGTTATCCAGCATCCATGCTTTTGGCACTTGTGCCACCTCTTTGGTTCCGTGTTATTCATCCAAAATTGATCGCTGATAAGTAGTTGATCAGGTTTAGCTTACAATACCTTTCTCACTTTTTGCTCCCATTCCCATGCTGAGGCAATAGCTTCGTCTAAACTGCACGAAGTTTTCCAGCCTAAAACAGTATTTGCCTTAGTGGTATCTGCGTAGGCGGCTACTACGTCGCCCTCTCGGCGTGGACCAATTTCGTAAGGGAGTTTTTGCCCTGAAACACGTTCAAAACTTTCAATGACTTCCAATACGCTACTTCCTTTGCCTGTACCTAAATTGAATACTTCATAGGCGTTTGCACTTTTCTGCTCCAAAATACGTTCTAAGGCCACTACATGTGCCTCTGCCAAATCTACCACATGAATATAATCTCTGACGTTGGTGCCGTCTGGGGTAGGGTAGTCGTTTCCAAACACGGTGAGTTTAGGATAAAGTCCAGCGGCAGTTTGGGTAATAAACGGAACCAAATTCTGGGGTTTGCCAAGGGGTAATTCGCCAATGGCAATAGACGGATGTGCACCAATAGGATTAAAATAGCGTAACGAAATTACCCTAAAGCCTTCGAAAGCGTTTACGGCATCCACCAAAATTTCTTCGCCAATTTGTTTGGTATTCCCATAGGGAGACATGGCAGGTTGCACAGGCGCATTTTCAGTAATGGGGAGTTCGGTAGCTTCGCCATAAACGGTGCACGACGAGCTAAAAATAAATGGAATGGGCGCATCAGCTTTTTCTACTTCTGCCAATAAATTCAACAACGACCCTAAATTGTTTTGGTAATACGCCACAGGCTTTTGAACGCTTTCGCCCACGGCTTTGTAGGCTGCAAAATGGATAATTCCCGTAATGCTGTGCTGTTGAAACAATTCGGCAACAGCAGTGCTGTTTTGCAGGTTGAGTTCCACAAATAATGGACGTATGCCACTAGCCGTTTCTATACCTTTCAAGACTTCAATAGAGGAGTTAGACAAATCATCAACAATAAGCACTTGGTGCCCTTTTTCTTGTAGGGCAACCACCGCATGCGACCCAATAAAACCTAAACCTCCTGTAACTAAAATCATGTTAGACAATTCTATTTACAAAAGTAGGGATTTGTAGTTTAGGGTTTCTGTGATGTGGTTACCCAATCGTTAATTTTGTCTTCCAAGAATACCAGCAGAACACACCCAGATTCCAACACGATACTGTGAAACGCACGAATATCAAATACATCCCCGAGTTGGCCATGCTCATTAAGGTCGTTGGAAGTATTTCATTGTAAAACCTTTTCTGTGCTGCTATTACTTCTTCATCAAGACAATTTGGCAAGTAGTCATTATGACGTTTTTCAACTTGAAAATTTGCACTAATAGGATTCATTTCTAAAGCCTGCTCGTGATAGTTATGTAAAA
>DLPY01000020.1:470-16169 GCA_002478685.1 Flavobacteriaceae bacterium UBA7446 | reverse complement strand
GTTTCATAAGTCCAGCTTCAAAAACCGTAAATAGCCCCACTGGCCCTGCACCAATAATGATGATCTCTGTTTTAATCATGTTGTTCTAGTAATTTTTCTGTTAAAATATTCATAGCCTCAATTTTTTGTTCAAAATCACCCTTTAAGCTGTTTCGATATACGTAAAGTTTATCTAAAAGTGCGTCGGTTTCACCTGGCAAAAAGCCTTCCAACCACTGACGAATTCTTTTTGCTAAAGTAGGGGATTTTCCATTTGTAGAAATAGCGACTTTCAAATTTCCTTTGGTTACTATGCCTCCTATGTAGAAATCACAAAGCGGTGGATTGTCTGCTACATTTACAAAATTTTTTTTCCACAAGTTGTAAACCCTGCTGACGCTGACCGTAGATACCTCGCGCCAAACGAAGACTACGTAATTTTTCTTCGTCAATTTTCCCTTCCTTAAACGCAAATATTTTGCGTTCTAACATCAAGGATATCATGCTCAACAATGGGGTTTTCTATTTCGGTTCTAACACTTCTTATGCGGTTTCAATAAAGCCAACACCTGCAGTGTTGAATGTGTTTGGGTCAATTAAAATGAAAGCACCTAAAGCAGGATTTTCTTTATATGGTTTTGAAGTAATTGGTTGAGCTAATGCCAATGTGCCTTTGCCAATATCATTGAGTTCCAACTGATTTGATTGACGGTTTTCCAATGCTTCTAAATCCATTTTGGAACGTATGCTTTGCACCTTAATTAAACTGCGCTGAACACCTTGTTGCAGCCAATATTTATTGCCAGGTGTCATAGGGGTATCTTGCATCCAGCAAAATGTTGCACTAAGACTTTTTCCACGATTAACATTGGCTTGCTCGTTTAGGATACTATCTCCTCTAGAGGCATCAATTTCATCTACCAAAAGAATAGTACCGTTCTCTTCAGACGAGATTCTATTTACACTTTTACCGTATTTTTCAATGCCCTTAATAATACTTTTTCTACCAGACGGATGTATACTAATGGGGTCACCTACTGAAAAACTCCCCGAACGCACATTACCAGCAAAGCCTCGATAATCGTGAAACTCTTCGCGCTTTGGACGAATCACATACTGAATTTGAAATGTATCATCGTTTGCTTGATTTTTTTTCACGGGGATCGATTCGATTAAACGAAGAAGTGGCATACCATTATACCAACCTAATTTGTCAGAAGTGCTGACAACATTTTCGTTTAATAACGCTGATACGGGTGTGTAGTGATAGCTTACGCCTTTTTGTCCGTGTTTTTCCACCAAATGTTCAATTGTTTTTTTGATGCCATTAAAAACATCTTGCCTGTAGTCTATCAAATCCATTTTATTCACAGCAAATACGATTTGCTTTATACCTAAAAGCTGGGTGATAAAAAAATGGCGTTTGGTTTGCTCAATTACACCTTTTCTGGCGTCCAGCAAAATAATACTTGCTTGAGCCGTAGAAGTTCCAGTAACCATGTTTCGAGTGTACTCCACATGTCCTGGAGAATCTGCAATTATAAACCTTCTTTTGGGTGTGGAGAAAAATATATGCGACACATCGATAGTGATGCCTTGCTCACGTTCAGTAAGTAGACCGTCTGTTGCTAAAGATAGGTCTAAATATCCGAATCCACGCGCAGCACTTTTTTCTTCAA
The DNA here is from genome assembly GCA_002478685.1 of Flavobacteriaceae bacterium UBA7446. Classification (GTDB taxonomy): domain Bacteria; phylum Bacteroidota; class Bacteroidia; order Flavobacteriales; family Flavobacteriaceae; genus UBA7446. Next base: position 14,511 of record DLPY01000020.1, on the reverse strand, counting down.
TATGCTGAATTTGATCCGTTTTTAACGACCCTGTTTCGTATAAGAGCCTGCCAATTAAGGTGCTTTTCCCGTCGTCCACACTTCCTGCGGTGGCTATTTTAATTAGTTCCATTTTAGAAATACCCTACTTTTTTACGTTCTTCCATAGCTCCTTCAGATCTTTTGTCGTCCATACGTGCGCCACGCTCCGATAAATTTGATCCTCCAATTTCATTGATAATGTTGTCTAGTTCTGTGGCTTCTGACAGTACGGCAGCGGTACAACTCATGTCACCAACCGTACGAAAACGTACCGATGTCAGTTTACGCTCATCGGTTTCTTCCACATTGACGTAATCCGAAACAGGCATCCATTGGTTATCACGCTTAAACACTTCACGTTCGTGGGCATAATAAATAGAAGGAATCTCAAGGTTTTCTTGACGGATGTAGTGCCAAACGTCTAATTCTGTCCAATTGCTGATAGGAAATACACGCACATTTTCGCCGTTGTGTATCATGCCGTTTAGCATATCAAACAATTCAGGGCGTTGTAATTTTTCGTTCCATTGCCCAAAATCATCACGAACCGAAAATACACGTTCTTTGGCACGTGCTTTTTCTTCATCTCGGCGTGCGCCACCCATACACGCATCAAATTTATATTTTTCAATGGTATTCAAAAGGGTAGTGGTTTGCAAGCTATTTCGACTGGCATGTTTTCCTTTTTCCTCTACTACATTTCCAGCATCTATATCATCTTGTACACTTCCAACAATAAGACGCAGCCTGTGCTCTGCAACAAGTTTGTCTCGCAGTTCAATAGTTTCTGGAAAATTGTGTCCCGTATCTATATGTACTAATGGAAACGGAATGGTTGCGGGAGCAAATGCCTTTTGCGCCAAGTGCAATAAGGTAATGGAATCTTTTCCACCCGAAAACAGCAAACATGGGTTGTTGAATTGCCCAGCTACCTCACGGATAATATAAATGGATTCTTCTTCTAGTTGTTTTAGGATACTCATGATTTAATTGTATGTAGTCCACATTCTTTTTTACTGGTTTCCCACCACCAACGACCTGCCCTTAGGTCTTCACCGCCTACTATGGCGCGTGTGCAGGGGGCACACCCAATACTTACATAGCCTTTGGCGTGCAGTTTGTTTTGGGGTACGTTGTGTTGGTCTAAATAAGCGGTTACATCCTCCAACGACCAATGCAACAACGGATTGAATTTTAAAATACTGAAAGACGCATCATAGTTGAAAAAATCTAGTTCTGCCCGGTTTTGCGACTGGCTTTGACGTAAGCCTGTTACCCAAACGTCTTTATTTGTTAGCGCACGTTTTAGTGGCTCTATTTTTCGAATGTTACAGCACTCTTTTCTGTTTTCAACAGACTCGTAAAAGCTATTTGGTCCTTTTGTGGTTACTAAGTTTTCCACAGCTTTTGTGTTGGGGACAAATACGTTGATTTGCTTTTTGAATTTACGTTGTGTTATGTCAAGGACATCATAGGTTTCTTGAAAAAGCCTACCTGTATCAAGAGTGAAAATTTCAATGGGAAGTTTTTGTGACGCAATATGATGTGTAATTACTTGATCTTCTTGCCCCAATGATGTTGAAAACGTGATATTACCCAAGTTTTCATTGATTAAAAAATCAAAAAGCCCACTTAGGGAAGTAGTTGCGCTTAATTTTTTATTAAGTTCTTTTGCTTGAAACACACTCATTTTTTTCCCCATTTTATTTTGTTCCAAATACGCTCATGAACCACGTATAAAATCATTTTTGTTACCAGTTCTATACCTCCAATAGAAAGTGCAAAGGCTAATTTTCTAGTGATGAAATAGGAAATTACAATAGTGTCTAAGGTGCCAATTATGCGCCAACTCACTGACTTTAACAACGAACGAGACCAACGCTCTTCTGATTTTGTGAGTTTTCTTTTTTTGGATGATATAATAAACTGATCTAACAGCATAATTTAAAAACAAGGCAAATATATCAAATACTATTAAACAGATAGGATTAATAGAATTAGTTTTTTTACATTTGTAGAATGATTTCAAATAAGTGCAAATACGCGATCAAAGCATTGACTCATATTGCTCGCCATAACGATGGTTCTAAGGCAGTAATGACTGCTGACATTGCGAGAGAACAAGGTATTCCGCGCAAGTTTTTAGAAATCATACTACGTGATTTACGCAACAATCGCATTTTGGAAAGTAAAAGAGGAAAGGATGGCGGTTTCCGACTCTTGCGACCAGCAGAGGATATTAGCCTTACTAAAATCATGCGAATTATTGATGGCCCCATTGCCATGTTACCATGCGTATCCTTGAACTATTACCGTTCATGTGATGACTGTGATGAAGATCAATGTGAAGTAAAAGGAGCTTTTGAACAAGTAAGAGACAAAACATTGGAGGTTCTTAATGGGAAAACAATAAAATCACTAATTTTGAAATAAATATGAAGCGATTAGGTGCATTGTTGTTTGCAGTTTTTGTCTTGCTTCTTTCTGTTGAGAGTAGTATTGGCATGCATTTTTGCCACGGTGCCCTTGTAGAGACTACTATCAATCGCCCCTTTTCAAGTTGTTGTAAAAAAACTACTAAACAACAACCCATGCTAACCAAGCAGTGTTGTGAAATGGCGCAGTTTACTGCAGAGCTTCAAGAAACTGTAGTTGCAGATATAAATGTGACCTTTAGTAAATTGGTGGTATTTATCCCTGTTATTCAATTTGAAATAAACGCATTTGAGCAAACGCCAAAAAATCATTTTTTAAAGTTCAAATCTCCTCCCGAACCGTATTATATATCACTACATCTTTTATTTGAGCAATATTTAATTTGATTGACAAACAACCTCCGTTTTGTTTGTTTAATTAAAATCATAAAATCATGTTCAAATCTTTTTTAACTCTAATTCTTATCATAAATTTTGGTGTACTACATGCACAACACTTTGTTTCTGGACACGTTTATCAACAAATCAATAAGAATCGGACACCTCTTGTAGACGCAAGCGTGTATTGGGAAAATTCATCAACTGGCACCGTTACCAACGATGAGGGCTATTTTTCAATAGCCCACAAACCTGAAAACACCACTTTGGTGATTTCCTATTTAGGTTTTAAAACCGTCAAGCTTTCCTCGGGATTTCATCAACCTTTTGAGGTGGTTTTAATTCCTGAAGATGCTTCTTCGCTAGATGAAGTAACGTTGCTGCAAAAGCGCAAACCCTTGCAACGTGCCATTTTTACGCCCAGAAACGTAACCACCATTGGTAGCGATGAATTGCTTAAAGCCGCCTGCTGTAACCTGTCGGAGAGTTTTGAAACCAATCCGTCTATTGATGTAAACTACGCCGACGCGCTTACGGGGACTAAGCAAATTCAAATGTTGGGGCTTACGAGTCCGTATATTTTGTTTACGCAAGAAAACATTCCCAGTTTGCGCGGAAGCAACCAAACCTTTGGGCTAACTTTTACCCCAGGAACGTGGGTAGAAAGTATTCAAATTACCAAGGGTGCGGGAACCGTTACAAGTGGCTATGAAAGTGTTTCGGGACAAATCAATACGGAACTGATAAAGCCCCTAACCGCACCGTTACTGTTTGTAAATGGGTTTCATTCTGTAAATGGGCGTACAGAGCTCAACATTCAAACTAAACAAGAGCTTTCTCCAAAATGGGCAACAACGCTATTTTTGCATGGGAATCAGCGCACAAAAAAAACCGATCAAAACAAAGATGGGTTTTTGGATATGCCGCTTTCACATCAGTTTAATATCTTAAATAGATGGCAGTATATTGATGCAGAAAAAGGCTGGGTTGGCTTTGCCAGTTTGCGTTATCTTACAGATGAAAAGCAAGTTGGTCAATTGGATTTCGACCCAAAGAAACACCAATTTGGTACTTCGTTTTGGGGCGGTGAACTCAAAACGGATAAATGGGACATAGCCCTAAAAACAGGCTACGTTTTTCCCGAAATTCCATACAAAAGTTTTGGCTTACAGTCGGCGGTTAGCCAACACAAGCAAGAAGGATATTTTGGCAACAACAACTATGATGTTTCCTACACAAGCTATTTTCATCATTTGGTGTATCAATCCATACTTGGCAATACGTTGCACAAATTCAAAACAGGGTTGCAATACATGACAGATATTTATGACGAAACCGTTTTGGGAACTAAAATCCATAGAAATGAAACCAATTTAGGTGGATTTTTTGAGTATAGTTATGATAGTCAAGAGCAGTTTAACTTGATTTTGGGATTGCGATTGGATCATCATAACACCCTTGGAAATTTTGTTACGCCACGTACTCACATTCGATATGCAATAAATGACAACAAAACGGTATTGCGTTTTTCAGCAGGCGAGGGCAGACGTGTGTCTAGCATATTTGCCGAGCATCAAAAGTTTTTGGGAAGTCAACGTATTTTATCTATTTCGCAACCTACGAAACCCATGTATGGGCTACTTCCAGAACGTGCTTGGAATTATGGATTGAGTTGGATACAAAAGGCATCGCTTTTAAATCAGCCCATAGAAATGGGATTGGATGTGTATCGCACGCAATTTACCAATAGGGTGGTGGTGGATTGGGAAACACCAGGCGCGATATCTTTTTATAATTTGGAAGGAAAAAGCCATGCGCAAAGTGTCCAATTTTCGGCAAGTACCAATTTTAATGAACGTGTAGATTTACGCTTTGCATACAAAGCCTATGACATCAAAACGACGTATAGATCAGGTATGAAGCGTGTACCACTTCAGCCCAAAACACGATGGTTTGCATTTTTGGGTTATTGCTCTGAAATAAACGCAGGAAAACAATGGCGTGCCGATGCCACTTTTCACCGCGTTGGACAACAGCGACTAGTAGCTGACTTCGACTCGCCATCAAGAATAGCTGACGGTTTTTCACTGTTCAGTTCACAACTTACGCGTCAGTTTTCGGATAATTTTTCGGTGTATTTTGGTGCAGAAAATTTATTTAACATAAAACAGTCTGATGCGGTTTTGGGTGCTTCCAATCCGTTTGGTATTAGTTTTGATACAAGTCAAGTATATGCGCCTGTTTTTGGTAGAATGATATATGCGGGATTCCGCTTTAATTTGTAAATTTAACATTATGAAAATCAATGTAATCATCATGCTTTTTATTACTGCAACAGCGATAGCGCAAACTGAAAAAGCGACTATTTCTGTTCGTGGTAATTGTGGTATGTGCAAAGCACGTATCGAAAAAGCAGCTATAAAAACCCAAGGGGTAAAATATGCCGTTTGGCAAGCTGAAACAGAGCAATTAATCTTGCTGTTCAACCCAAAAAAAACATCTTTAAATCAAGTAGCAAAAAACATTGTTGCGGTGGGACACGAGGCCAATGGTATTGTCGCTACGGACGAAGCTTATGGTGCTTTGCCTATGTGTTGTCAATATGTTAGGGGGAAACCTTTAGTGATAGGGCATCGTGGTGCCATGGGACATGCCCCCGAAAATACGTTGCCATCTATCAGAGCTGCTTTAAAACTCGGCGTGGATGCTATTGAAATTGATGTATTTCGCATTGCTTCAGGGGAGTTGGTCGTTTTTCATGATAAAACACTTGGAAAACTTACAAACGGAAGCGGTTTAATTGAGGCCAAAACCCTTGATGAATTGTCAAAGCTATCGGTGCTGGGAAGTGCTAAAATTCCAACGCTCAAAGAAGTACTTACAGAAATTAGTGGTGCAGTAAGTGTAAATGTGGAGCTTAAAGGTGCAAATACTGCCGAGGGCACAATTTCTCTTTTTAATGATTTTGTTTCTAGAGGAATTTTTACTGCTGAACAGCTATATGTTTCTAGCTTTTATTGGGACGAACTCCGTGATTTTAGGAAGGCTACAAACAGATACGATATTGCCATACTGACAGATAAAAATCCGTTAGATGCGGTAGATATAGCCTATGAACTCAATGCGATTGCTATCAATCCGAATTTTAGACAACTCAATGCGGATATTGTACATACCTTACAAGCGTATGGATTAAAAGTAATTCCCTATACAGTAAATAGTCCAGCAGAAATTGCTGCGTTAACCGCAATGGGCGTAAACGGTATTATTACAGATTATCCAGAGCGCGTAGAGTAGCTTTATTGTATGTAAAAACCCACAACAGCAGTTGTGGGTTTTCTTTATTGCTGAAGAAGGGGATTACTACGTGTTTCCCTGTGGGCATCCTGGGCAAGCATAGAAACCAACTTTCTTGAAGAAAGTATTCGGTTTTTTTGCGGAGAAAGAGAGGTTTTGTTCCTTGTTGGCAACGTTATGACGTTTTTGTACGCCATTATATCGGAAGTGTACATACCATCCGTTTTTAGCTTTACAAAGCTTTGGTATTGTGTAGATTGACTTATTCATTTTAACTTAAATTAAAATGCTGGTTAGAACGTCAATCTGTGTAACCTTTTGTGTAAGGTTTTATATAACCCCCTGAAAATCAAGGGGTTATATCGGTCAGCGGAGAAAGAGGGATTCGAACCCCCGGAGGTGTGACCCTCAACGGTTTTCAAGACCGCCGCATTCGACCACTCTGCCATTTCTCCAATGGCTGCAAATATAGTCCCTTTTTTTATTTCTAAAAACGCATTTATTCCTTGTTTCCGCGAATGCCTACATTTGCGTCATGATTGATTTTCCCTACGATTTGTTATTGCTCATAGCCGCCGGACTTTTTGCTGGATTTATAAATACCATGGCAGGAGGCGGCTCGCTACTCACGTTGCCCTTACTCATTTTTTTAGGGTTGCCCTCGGCAACTGCAAATGGAACCAATCGCATTGCCATTTTGGTTGCTACCGGTTCAGCAACCTTAGGTTTTAGGAGTAAAAAAATCAATTCGTATCCTTTTAGCTTGTACTTGGGTGGCGTTGCGTTACTTGGTGCGTTACTGGGTGCTCGAATTGCTATTCACATTGATGGAAATGTATTCAACCGAATTTTAGCCATTATCATGATTGTGGTGGTAGTGCTTATGGTGTTTAAGCCCAAATACAACGCCTTTGCTACTACTCCAAGAACTACTGGTAAAACCCTTACTTGGTCTATGGTAGGATTCTTCTTTATTGGTATTTATGGTGGTTTTATCAATGCAGGAATTGGTTTTATAATGATGCTGTTTATGAATTATGTAAACCGCATGGACTTGATTCGTGTAAATGCCACTAAAGTCGCCGTTGCGTTTATTTATACAACGGGAGCCTTAGTCACATTTGCTTTTTCTGGGAATATTGAATGGAAGTATGGTATTGCATTGGCAACGGGTAATGCTGCTGGAGCTTATTTTGCATCTCGATATTCAGTGAAAAAAGGAGAGGGAGTAATTAAAGCTGTTATGGTAACTATGGTAGTTGTTATGGCAATTAAACTCTGGTTTTTTTAGTGTTGCTTTGTAACAATATTTTTGGATGTTCGCTCTAAACCTGAAACTAAATAAATAGCACGAAGTGATAATAATAAAAAAAGCGTTAGCGGAGGAATGTTTTAATACGTTTCGTACGAAACAATCTCTAGCCCATACCCAGACATTCCTACACGCTTGATTTTATCACTATTTGACAGAAGTTTTATTTTATGAATCCCAACCGCGTGAATCATTTGCGCGCCTATTCCAAAATCTTTTTCGTCCATTTTTTGTGTGTTCTCTTTTGGGTTTTGAATCACTTTTAGTTGTTCTAGTAAGCGTTGTGCGGGTTGTAATTGATTGATAAAAATTACAGCTCCTTTACCTTCTTTTTCAATATGCTCAAAGATGGCATCTAGAGAGCTTGTTGCATTTTGGTTTAAAATACGTAATAAATCACCATTTAACTGTTGGGTGTGTACACGTGTTAGTACAGCCTCATCTTCTGACCAAGTGCCCTTTGTTAGCGCAATGTGGATTTGATTGTTTGTGTTTTGATGAAAGGCACGAAGTCGAAACGTCCCATAGGAAGTTTCGACTTCAAAGTCTTCTTTCACTTCTATTAAACTATCATGTTTCATGCGATAGCTTACCAAATCTTCAATAGAAACAAGTTTAAGATGAAATGCATCAGCTACTTTTCGCAGCTGTGGTAAGCGTGCCATAGTGCCGTCTTCATTCATGATTTCGACAATTACTCCTGCGGGCTGAAATCCTGCTAAGCGGGCAAAGTCAATGGCGGCTTCGGTATGACCAGTGCGGCGTAATACACCCCCTTTTTTTGCAGCTAATGGAAAAATGTGTCCGGGACGCAGAAAATCATGCGAATTTGCATCAGTACTTATAAGTTTTCGAACCGTTTTAGCTCTATCTGCTACTGAAATCCCAGAAGTCACGCCATTTCCCTTTAGATCGATGGAAACGGTAAAAGCAGTTCCCATAGGGTCGGTATTGTTACTTGCCATAGGGTAGAGGTCTAACTCACGGCAACGTTCTTCAGTAATGGGCGTACAGATTAATCCCCTACCTTCTTTTGCCATAAAGTTTATCATTTCAGGTGTTATCATTTCGGCGGCACATACAAAATCTCCTTCGTTTTCACGATTTTCATCATCAACCACAATGATTGCTTTTCCGTTTCGAATATCTTCAATAGCATCTTCAATACAGTCTAAGCGAATATCTTTTTTCATCTTTTCAATCTTTTTAAAATTAGATTTAAGGGTACTTTTAAATTTAATTTCAGACGTTCCGCGTCAAAAACAGATTTATCTTTACTGGCACGAATCGTAGCTACTAAGCCTACAACAGTTAGCACAATAGAAATGAGCCATGCACCCCAAAAAGGATGAAGACTGCCGTCCTCTGCACTGTTTTTGAATAGTGTCCCTGCAAAGTGATAGGTCAAAAATATGGTCAAAGCTACTACAATTGGTAATCCAAAGCCACCTTTTCGAATAATAGCACCAAGTGGAGCACCAACAAAGAACAAAAGCAGTGCCGCATAAGCATTTACAAATTTATCATCACGCCAAAGTCGGTGGAGGTTTATCACTTTCTCACGAATAAAAAATACACGTTTTTGATTTTTTAAATTATTGATTTGTGTTTCAATATTTATTCTTGCACCGTCCAAAATTCGTCTTTGTTGTCTTGTGGTATATAAATCCAAATAGGCTTTTTTCCCTTTGTAGCTATAATTTGTGTACGAATTTTTTAGTCTATCGACAGATTTGATTCCTGTTCTGAGATATAGGGTGTTGGCAAAACCTTCAATTTCCGAAACATAGTTTTTTGTCAATGAGTCTATGCTTTGGCTAAGCTCTTCAAAGTTTTGCATTTTAAATGTGTTGGTATAACTAGTTTCATCTAAATCTACACTATTAAATGATCTTAAATCAATATTCATGCTGTATTGTTTAAAGGCAATTCGGCTATGCGGATCATTTTTTTTACGCTTATTCTTTTGCACAATTTCTTCATATCGATAACCATCATACAAAACCAACTGCAAGCCTTCTTGTAACTCATCACTTTTAAGTTCGCCTCGTGCGGCTTTAATCACAACATTATTGATTTGATTTGGTGATTTTTCGTGGATGATTACCCCCTCAAGTAGCTTATCATTTTCGCCGTATTTTCTTTCCACTTTGATATTGCTCTCGCCAATATCGTTAAACATACCCTCGGTTATTGCCAATGCAGGTCGCATTTTAGAAAGATTCTTTCTCAGGTTATACGTCTTAAATTCTGCCAGAGGAATTACGGTGTTGGCAACATAAAACGTGGTCAAACAAGCAATACTATTCACAACAATGAGTGAGCGCATGGCTCGCATTAATGAAATTCCAGCTGACTTCATGGCAGCAAACTCATAACGTTCTGCAAAATTCCCAAAAGTCATTATGGATGCCAAAAGGATTGTAAGCGGTAATACTAATGGAACTAATTTTGGCGAATAATACAGTAAAAATCGAAGCAATACACTCACATCCAGTCCTTTGCCAGCAAACTCATCAATAAATACCCAAACGGTTTGTATGATGAAAATAAACATCAGAATAAAAAAGAAACTTACTAAAACAGTAAGATAGCTTTTTAAAATGTAACGATCTATTAATGGTAGCTTCATTAAAATCTATCGATATAGTAGTTTGGATAGTCTGCCTCAGAAAAGACAAAAGTATTTGTGGGTAATATTTTGTTTGGTGTAAACGAACGCACAGTTAGTGTGGTCTCAGTTCCGTTTTCGCCTACTTCAATAAGCTTGTAAATATGCTTTGTTTTGGTATCGATTCCCAAAAGCAAATAGGCTACTTGCGCATAGGTGTCAATTGGTGTTAGCTTAACAAATTGAATCGTTCTGTCGTCATACAGGGGTTGTGCAATATCCCACGAAGACAGGTATCCTTCTTTGTAAAACGAAAACAGCTCGGAGGGATTCAGCCCTTCGCTAAGCTCTGTATCCACGGGTTCAATAAGTACTTCTTCGTTTTCTTTGTTAATGGTGTACACATTTTTACCATCACTTAGTTGTTGAATACCCATCAAATGGAGTAGGTATTTATTGTCTTGCAATACCAATGTACCCTGTTCTTTTTGCTTGATATATTCTTTTCGGTTTACCAATTCGTAACTAAATTCAATATATATATTGGAATAATTGGCTAGAGTTTCAGAAACTTCTTCTAATAATGTTGCAGCACGTTGGTCTTGCGCAAATATAAATCCAGTGCTGAGTAGACTAACAAATAAGAGTTTAATTTTCATTTTCTTTTGCTAAAAATTCATGTAACGAAATCACGTCTCTAAACATGACTTCTCGGGCTTTACTTCCTTCAAAAGACCCTACAATTCCTGCGGCTTCTAGTTGGTCTATAATACGACCTGCTCTATTGTACCCCAGTTTTAGCTTGCGTTGCAAAAGCGATGCCGAACCTTGCTGGGCATTCACAACCACTTCAGCAGCCTCTTTAAATAGGGCATCGCGGTCTGCGATATTATTTTCTTTTGTTGACTCGTATTCCTCAGAAACATATTCAGGCAGTAAATGCGCATCCGGATAAGCGCGTTGCGACCCAATAAAATCTGTAATTTTTTCCACTTCGGGTGTATCAACAAACGCACATTGTAGTCTGATGAGATTGTTTCCTTGTGTAAACAACATATCACCTCGACCTATCAATTGCTCTGCTCCACCGCTATCTAAAATAGTTCTCGAGTCAACTTTGGAAGTAACCCGAAAAGCGATGCGTGCAGGGAAGTTGGCTTTAATCAGTCCCGTTATCACATTCACCGATGGGCGTTGCGTGGCAATAATCAAGTGAATTCCTACGGCTCGTGCTAGCTGTGCCAGGCGTGCTATGGGGGTTTCTACTTCTTTTCCCGTGGTCATGATAAGATCTGCAAACTCATCAATAACCAACACGATATAAGGTAAATAGATATGGCCATCGTGTGGATTTAGCCTTCGTTCTTTAAACTTGGCATTGTATTCTTTTATATTACGACACATTGCTGTTTTGAGCAAGTCATAACGCGAATCCATTTCAATACACAACGAATTGAGCGTATTGATTACTTGCTTGTTATCAGTTATAATGGCATCATCTGTATCTGGCAGTTTCGCCAAATAGTGACGTTCAATTTTATTAAAAAGTGTAAGCTCAACCTTTTTAGGGTCAACAAGTATAAATTTGATTTCAGCAGGGTGCTTTTTGTAGAGCAATGAAGTCAAAATTGCATTTAACCCAACCGACTTTCCTTGTCCTGTAGCCCCTGCCATGAGTAGGTGCGGCATCTTAGCCAAATCCACCACAAAAGTTTCGTTGCTGATGGTTTTCCCAAGTGCAAGTGGAAGTTCCATTTCTGCCTCTTGAAACTTTTTTGCTAGTATCACAGAGCGCATCGAAACAATGGTTGCTTTTTTATTTGGTACTTCAATTCCCACTGTTCCTTTTCCTGGGATAGGGGCAATAATTCGTATACCCAATGCTGAAAGCGATAGCGCAATATCGTCTTCCAAGTTTTTGATTTTAGAAATGCGTACACCCGCTGCGGGAACTATTTCATAAAGTGTTACCGTTGGACCAATAGTAGCTTTGATATCTGCAATGCCAATTTGATAATTTTTGAGCGTGTCTACAATGCGATCCTTATTTTCTTCAAGCTCCTGCTCATTAATGGTGATACCTTCGTGCGGATAGCTTTTTAGCAACGACTCGGTAGGGGAGCGGAAATTTTTTAACTCAAGGGTTGGATCAACTTCACCAAAATCTGCAACCAATTTTTTTGCTTTTTTAACAATTTCGTCCTCCTCGGTTTCCGTGACCGACAACGCTACATCGTCGCCCATTGATGCTGATTTTTTTATCGGTTTAGGCTTATCTTCTTCTAAAATAGGTGGTTCTTTTTCAGTGTAAGGAGAATCAAACGAAACTTCAGTTACTTCATCTTCAACTACATTTGGTGATGTTGTATTTTTAGATGAAAAGCGCAGGTTTTCGGGTTTCCATTTTAGTTGATATACCAAAAAAGCTACGGCAATAAGCAGCAATATGCTAGCAACCCCCAACGGACCAATGTAGTGTACCATCAAGGCATTTGCTTCAAACCCTGTTACACCACTCAGCAATGGATATTTTGGTAAAACCAACGCTAAACCAACCGATAACCAAAGCGATAGCAATAATGTCCAAATCCAACGAATGCCTAGTTTGTTTGTCCCTGAATTAATAAAATGACTTACGCCAGTAACCAAAATCATAAAAACAATGAAAAAAGAACCAACACCAACACCTTGGTAGATAAATAAATGACTTAGAGAAGCACCTAATTTTCGGATGCTATTTTCTACAGGAATTTCTCTGTTGGAAAGTTCACCGATGGCACTTTGGTCAATTTTCCATGTTTGAAAAAATGAAACAAAGGCAGTAAACGACAAAATGGCAATAAGCACACAAAGTGCACCCCACACAATTTGCTGTTGGCGATTGAGTCCTTTCAAGCGGAATTTCTCTTTAATACTCATATTTAATAATCAAAAATACAACAAAAAAACCCGATGATGTCATCGGGTTTTTAACGCTAATAGTATTTTACTTTTCGACAGTCTTAATTCAAATCAAAGCGATCTGCGTTCATGACTTTATTCCAAGCGGCAATAAAATCTTTCACAAACTTCTCATTATTATCATCTTGAGCATAAACTTCTCCAATAGCTCTAAGTTCCGAATTTGAACCAAAAACCAAATCAGTGCGAGACGCTGTGCGAACGCTTTCCCCAGTAGCTCTATCAACTCCATTATATGAGTTATAGCCAGAAGTATACCACTTAATATCCATAGATAAAAGTTCTTTAAACCATGAATTGTCAAGTTTCCCATCAGTCCAGATACCATCGCCAGAATGAGAAACACCCAAAGCGCGCAATCCGCCAACTAAAACGGTCATTTCAACAGGGTTTAATCCTAAAAGTTGTGCCTTGTCCAACATTATTTCTTCGGGCGAAACCGCAAATTCCTTTTCTGAATAGTTTCTAAATCCACAAGCTTTGGGTTTTAGCAATTCAAATGAGTTTATGTCGGTATTTTCTTGTGTGGCATCTCCACGACCCGTAGTTACTTCTACTTTAGTTCCACTAGCCATTTCAATACCAACAGCACCTCCAATAACAATAATATCAGCAATACTGGCACCCTTGTCAGCAGCGATTCGTTCATATACTTCCAAAACACTTGCTAATTGTGAAGGGTTGTTCACCTCCCAGTTTTTTTGAGGTTCCAATCGTATTCTTGCACCATTAGCGCCACCACGATTATCTGAGCCTCTAAATGTGGAAGCAGATGCCCATGCGGTTTCGATCATTTGCTGCTGTGTCAGTCCGCTATTTGCCAATTCAGCGCGAACCGCTTTTTCTTCATTATCCGAAAGAACTTTACCAGCCGCAACAGGGTCTTGCCAAATGTATTCTACATCTTTAAAATCTCCGGCAACATAGTTGCTTTTGGGGCCCATGTCTCTGTGAAGAAGTTTGAACCATGCTCTTGCAAAAGCATCTGCAAATTCATCAGGATTGTTAAAGAAGTGTTTTGAAATA
>DLPY01000020.1:0-278 GCA_002478685.1 Flavobacteriaceae bacterium UBA7446 | reverse complement strand
GTGAAGAAGTTTGAACCATGCGCGTGCAAAAGCCTCACCAAATGCATCAGGGTTTTCCAAGAAACGCTCACATATTTTACGGTATTCAGGGTCAACCTTCATAGACATGTCAGCTGTAGTCATCATGGGAAGTACTTTTTCATCACTTCCGTCTACTTGTGGAACCATATCTCCTTCAGTACAATTTACAGGGTGCCATTGCCATGCTCCAGCAGGACTTTTTTTGCATTCCCATTCGTATTTAAACAGCAGTGTAAGATAGCTCATGTCCCATTGAA
>DLPY01000054.1:45450-47342 GCA_002478685.1 Flavobacteriaceae bacterium UBA7446 | reverse complement strand
CGAATTTTCGTTTGGCCTGTTTATATGGCAAACCGTCATCGTAGTGGCGCTCATTTTGTTGCTACGCAAATTTGCATGGAAACCCATATTAAACACCATCAACGAAAGAGAAGAAGGCATTCGTTCAGCGATGGAATCTGCTGAAGAAGCACGCCAAGAGATGCAAAACCTTCAAGCAGACAACGAGCGCATCCTAAAGGAAGCACGTGCAGAAAGAGACGGCTTGCTAAAAGAAGCACGTGAGCTTCGTCAAAAAATGATTGATGATGCCAAGGGTGAAGCTAAAGTTCAAGCGGAGCAGCTTATAACGCAAGCTAAAGAAGCAATTGAAAGTGAAAAGCAAGTGGCTATTACTTCCCTTAAAAATGAAGTAGCTGACCTATCACTTCAAATTGCAGAAACGCTTACCAAAGAGCAGCTTTCATCTAACAAAAAGCAAACTGAATTGGTTCAAAAACTACTTAAAGACTTAGATCTGGAGGCATGATAGGCACCCGAGCTGCATTACGATATGCCAAGGCGGCAGTTCAAAAAGCCATTGAAGATGGCAATTTAGACGCCCTTGCTAAAGACATGGATGTAGTGTACAACACTGTACAAAACAACCGTGACTTAGAATCTGTTTTGCAAAGCCCTGTGATTAGCGCAAGTCTAAAGGACAATGCGCTCCAAGCCGTATTTGCTCGGTGCAGTGATGCAGGAAAAAACTTCCTGCGCCTTATTGCTGAAAATAATCGTGCACACCACTTAGATGGTATTTCCTTAAAAGTGAAAGAATTATACCAAGAGCATCTGGGGTTGGTTGAGGCTGTTGCTACAACAGCTGTGCCTACTAGTCCAGAACTCGAAAGAGAAATTTTGGCGAAAGTTGCTACGCTTACTGATAAGAAAGTAACACTCGTGAACAAGGTTGACCCAGAAATTATTGGTGGGTTTATCCTTAGGCTTGATGACATACAGCTAAATGCAAGTGTGGCGCATCAACTTAATACATTAAAACAAAACTTACGTTCAAAAGCAATATCATGGCAGAAGTAAAAGCTGCGGAAGTATCCGCGATATTAAAACAGCAATTAACGGGATTTGACAGCAGCGTCTCTTTAGATGAGGTAGGATCGGTACTCCAAGTGGGCGACGGTATTGCTCGTGTATATGGGCTTTCAAATGCGCAATACGGTGAATTGGTTACCTTCGACTCCGGTCTTGAAGGCATTGTTCTAAACCTTGAGGAAGACAATGTTGGGGTGGTACTTTTAGGTCCATCAAAAGGAATTAAAGAAGGAGATACGGTAAAGCGTACACAGCGCATTGCCTCTATCAATGTAGGCGAAGGAGTGGTGGGTCGTGTGGTAAACACACTAGGACAACCCATAGACGGTAAAGGACCTATTGAGCGCGAAACCGTGGAAATGCCACTAGAGCGCAAAGCACCTGGAGTAATTTATCGTCAACCGGTAAACGAACCTCTGCAAACAGGCATTAAATCTATTGATGCAATGATTCCTGTAGGTCGCGGACAACGCGAGTTAGTTATTGGCGATCGTCAAACAGGAAAAACGACCGTGTGTATTGACACAATACTAAACCAAAAAGAATTTTACGATGCAGGAGAGCCTGTATATTGTATTTATGTTGCTGTTGGGCAAAAAGCCTCTACGGTAGCAGCCATTGCCAATACGCTTCAAGAAAAGGGTGCTATGGCATACACTACCGTTGTAGCCGCAAATGCCTCTGACCCTGCGCCAATGCAGGTGTATGCGCCATTTGCTGGAGCAGCCATCGGCGAGTATTTCCGTGATACCGGTCGTCCAGCATTGATTATTTATGATGATCTATCGAAGCAAGCCGTTGCGTATCGTGAGGTGTCGTTATTGCTTCGTCGTCCTCCAGGA
>DLPY01000054.1:0-45159 GCA_002478685.1 Flavobacteriaceae bacterium UBA7446 | reverse complement strand
AGAAGCCTATCCCGGTGACGTATTCTATTTGCACTCTCGCCTACTTGAACGTGCTGCAAAAGTGATTGCTGATGACAGCATTGCCAAACAAATGAACGATTTGCCCGAAGGGTTAAAGTCAAAAGTAAAAGGAGGAGGATCATTAACGGCATTGCCTGTTATTGAAACACAAGCAGGTGACGTATCTGCCTATATTCCAACTAACGTAATTTCGATTACAGACGGACAAATTTTTTTAGAGTCAGATCTGTTTAACTCGGGTGTTCGTCCTGCCATTAACGTAGGTATTTCGGTTTCTCGTGTAGGGGGCTCGGCGCAGATTAAGTCCATGAAAAAAGTAGCGGGTACGCTTAAGCTTGACCAAGCGCAATTCCGCGAATTGGAAGCGTTTGCCAAGTTTGGTTCTGACCTTGATGCGGCTACACTAAATGTGATTGAAAAAGGTAAGCGCAACGTGGAAATTCTTAAGCAAGCACAAAACGATCCCTTTGCTGTTGAAGACCAAGTAGCCATCATTTTTGCTGGGTCAAAAAACTTGCTTCGCCAGGTACCAGTAAATAAGATAAAGGAGTTTGAACAAAGCTATTTGGAGTTGCTAAACGCAAAGCATCGTAAAGTGCTAGACACGCTTAAAACAGGAAAACTTACCAATGAGGTAACCGAAACGCTAACAAAAGTTGCAACAGATTTAGCTGCTCAATACGCATAACCAATGGCTAACCTCAAGGAAATACGCAATCGGATTAGCTCTGTATCCTCAACAATGCAGATTACCAGTGCCATGAAAATGGTATCGGCTGCCAAGCTGAAAAAAGCGCAAGATGCCATTACGGCAATGCGCCCATATGCTGCCAAGCTAACCGAATTGCTACAAAACCTTAGTGGTGCTGCCCAAGATACCAATCCATATACAAAAGCGCGGAACGTAAAGCGTGTGCTATATGTTGCCATTACCTCTAATCGTGGGCTTTGTGGAGGGTTTAACTCAAATATCATCAAAGAAGTTAAAGCCCTTGCTAATGGCAATCAGGCAGAAATTGCTGTGTTTACTATTGGTAAAAAAGGGAATGATATACTGAGCAAGGAATTTGATATGGTTGGACATAACGTTGCCGTATTTGATGACCTAAGTTTTGCCAACGCTGCTGAGCTTGCACAGCAACTTATGGACGGCTTTGTTGCTGAAAAATTCGATGAAGTGCATTTGGTATATAACCGATTTAAAAATGCAGCAACGCAATTGGTAACTGTAGAGCCATTTTTACCATTAGTAGCTGATACTTCGGAAGCACCTAGCGAGGCAGATTATATCTATGAACCCGGTCAAGAGGAAATTTTTAATACCCTTTTACCAAAAGCATTAAAAATGCAGTTGTTTAAGGCACTTCGCGATTCGTTTGCCAGTGAGCACGGTGCACGCATGACTGCCATGCACAAAGCAACAGACAATGCTACTGATTTGCGCAATCAGTTAAAGCTGACCTATAACAAAGCTCGACAAGCTGCCATTACCAACGAGATTTTAGAAATTGTTGGGGGTGCCGAAGCACTAAACGGCTAAACCATACTAAAGGCGTTTTTGCCTCACCCATAGCCAGCAACTAACACTTTGACGTTGTTTTTGATTAGGGGATTTATAAATCTTTAATTTATGAAAACCCCTCTTATAGCCATATGTGCACTTACTTTATGTCTTGGTATATTAAAAATTGTAGCGTGATAGGGGGCTTTTCTTATTTTTGTATCATGAACATACGCATTGTAAACCAATCCCCACACGAACTACCGCATTACGAAACCTTAGCTTCGGCAGGAATGGACCTCCGCGCACATACCAATAGACCCATTACACTTAAACCACTAGAGCGTGGACTTGTCAAAACAGGGCTTTTCATCGAACTCCCCGTTGGAGTAGAAGCTCAAGTACGCCCACGCAGCGGATTGGCACTTAAAAAAGGTATTACGGTGCTTAACGCTCCCGGTACCATAGATGCAGACTTTAGAGGTGAAATTGGCGTTATCCTTATAAATTTATCCAACGAGTCGTTTACCATCAATCCTGGAGATAGAATTGCACAATTGGTCATTGCCAAGCATGACCGTGCCCAGTGGAAAGAGGTTGAATCACTATCCGAAACCGAACGCGGAGCGGGCGGCTTTGGCAGTACAGGTACCACATAACTATGAAAATCATTGTTCCCATGGCGGGTCGTGGATCACGTCTTCGTCCACATACGTTAACCGTTCCTAAGCCTTTGGTTCCCGTAGCAGGAATGCCCATTGTACACCGATTGGTTCGAGATATTGCCAAACTACTCCCCGAGCCTGTAACTGAAATTGCCTATGTGCTAGGTGACCCTGCATTTTTTGGCGATAACGTAGTGGCTGCGCTGACCGACCTTTCCAAAAGTTTAGGTGCAAAAACAAGCATTTACCGCCAAAACGTGCCTTTGGGCACAGGACACGCAATCATGTGTGCCGAACCTTCGCTTTCTGGGCCTGCAGTAGTAGCATATGCCGATACGCTTATTCGTGCAGATTTGACATTAGACCCCGAAGCTGACAGTGTTATTTGGGTCAAAAAAGTGGAACAGCCCGATCAGTTTGGTGTGGTTCAACTAGATGAAACAGGTGCCATTAATGCACTCATCGAAAAGCCAACCGATTTTGTTTCTGATTTGGCGGTGATTGGTATTTATTATTTTAAAGAGATAGAAGTACTGAAAGCTGCACTTCAAGGTGTTTTAGATGAAAACCTAACTCGTGGTGGCGAGTATCAAATCAATGATGGTATTTTGCGGATGATGCAAAGCGGAAAACGTTTTGTTCCCGGCGAAGTAACTGCTTGGATGGATTGCGGTAACCCAAAAGTTACGGTTGAAACCAATGCCAAAATGTTGGATTTTCTTGCTGCTGAAGGCGAAACGCTTGTTGGCAATGTTACGGTTAACAACAGCACCATTATTCCACCTTGTCATATCGCTGATGGGGTAACGCTTACCAATAGTACTGTAGGTCCGCATGTATCTGTTGGTGCTGGCACTACAATTGCCGATAGCGCTATTGAAAACAGTATTATTCAATCTAACAGTGCCATTGAAAACGCAACACTCAAAGGGGCAATGATTGGAAATCATGTGTGCTATAATGGGGAGTTTACACATGTGAGTATTGGCGATTACTCTGTATTAGAATAATAAATGAAAAAAAGCGCAGCACTTCTTCTTGGATTGGTTTTGGTAGCAGGATGTAAATCGCTTACTTCTATAACTCCTTCCCCTATCATAGACACTGAATTAAGACCACGTGTGTTACAACAAAAAATTACTGCAAATGCACTTGCGTTTGAAACGCTGCAATGGCGTGGGCAAGCCGTACTTGACCATCGTGGAAAACGCCAAAAAATAAGCATTACAACACGCTTAAAGCAATACGAAGGAATTTGGATTAATGGGAGTGTTATCGTGCCGTTTGCGCGCGTTTTTATCACGCCTAATCAATTGCAAGCCTATGAAAAAATTAATCGGCAGTACGCACAAATGGATTTCCGTAGTCTCAAAAAACTATTGGGTGTGGCTATTGATTATTCCATACTTGAAAACTTGCTTACCGCAAAACCTGTAGATGCACGTGCCTTTAAGCGTGCAAAACTATCGTTTGCCGAAAACAGCTATGTGTTTAGCTTACGCAAACGAGGGCTTAAATTACAATTTGTTTTTGATGCTGAATTTCGTCTTACAGAACAACGCCTTGGTGAAGGCGACAGTACCATTATTGTGTTATATAAATCCTACAAAAAAATTGACGGACAGTGGGTGCCAGAAGAATTAATAGCGACCCTCTTTGGTGAAAAAGGCAGCTCAACGCTCACATTAAGCTCAAAGCAAACACATCTTAATAGACAAGTCAATATGCCATTTGCTATTCCCAAAGGTTATAAACCCATAATTGTGCAATGAAATCATGGATTTGGGTGTTAATGCTAGTTCCAGTATTGGGTTTTGCTCAAGACAAAAAAGCTACGCTTGAAGCCCAAAAAAAGCGTTTACAACAAGAAATTGTACAAATCAATACGCTGTTAAAATCGAGTGCTAAAAAGCGCACCAATGTGCTTACCGAAGTGGAGGCAGTACAGCTAAAAATGGACAGACAAGATGCGCTAATTCGACTCACTAATCGCCAAATTAATCGACTAAATCAAGAAATTAGCCTCAACCTACGTAACATAGAGCAACTACGAACCGAATTGGTAACGCTAAAAAAAGACTATGGCGATATGGTAGTTGCCGCACGAAAAAATCAATCCACCCGAAACCGCCTTATGTTTTTGCTTTCATCTGAAAGTTTTTGGCAAGCCTATAAGCGTATGGCTTACATAAAACAATACGCCGCATATCGCAAACAACATGGTGAACAAATTGCCGAAAAAACCAAAACCTTACAGCAGTATACCAACAATTTAGTTGCGCAACGCAAAGACAAAGAGCGGTTGATTCGTGAAAATAGAGATGCGCAAAAAGCATTGGATACGGTCCGTGCGCGTCAAAATAACCTTGTACAACAACTTAAGCGAAAAGAAAAAAGCTACGCAGCGCAAATCAGAAAAAAACAACAGCAACAAGCATCTATAGACCGAGAAATAAATCGCTTGATTCGTGAAGCCATTGCCGCATCAAATAAAAAAGCAGGGGCCAAAACAAGAAGCTTTGTGCTCACGCCAGAAGCTAAAGCCTTAGCAGCAAGTTTTGCTGCAAATAAAGGGCGCTTACCGTGGCCTGTTGCTAAAGGTATTGTCACGCAAAGATTTGGAACGCAACGCCATGCTGTGGTACGCACTACCACCATAAAAAGCAATGGCGTAACTCTTTCTGTACCTGCTGGTACAGCTGCCAGAAGCGTCTTTGAAGGTATAGTGTTAAATATTGTACAATTTAAGGGCAGCAACCCCATCGTCCTAGTTCAGCACGGCAACTATATAACAACCTACAAGAATCTCAGTAAGGTATACGTAAAAAAAGGGGATCGGCTAACAGCCAAACAACTTATTGGAGAAATCTTTACCAATAAGGATACTGGAAAAACTACTTTACAATTTAGCCTGTTTCAGAACACCTCTCCGCAAAATCCTGCCTTGTGGCTATACCAAATGAAATAACAATTTAATGCTTTATCAACTTTAGGCGTATAACTTCCTCGTTAAGTATAATTTCTAGCATATAAAATCCATTGGTAAGCCTTGAAACATCTATACTCCCATCTGTACGATTGCTCAATACACAATGACCCGATAAAGAAAATATAGAAAATTCTACTTCATTGTTTAGTCCATCAATTTTAATGGTATTAAGAGCTGGATTAGGATGAATATGTAACATTGGTATTTTTGGGGCAGTAATGGCTAAAACCTGATTACCTGAGTTTGGAGTGGGCGTTCCTGTTTTAAAACCATCATTTAATTGTCTTTGCAAGGAATGATTAGACGCATTTAATAATTCATTTTCATTGTACTGAACCGTTTTACCTAGCCCCGTTAATAAGCCCGTGTCGTCTGCATCATCGCTGTCATATACAACAGCATCAATTAGGTTTGTTGTAGTAACAGCCGCTTTTATAGGAAAATCAGATTTATTAGCCTGATATAGTGCCACCGCATCGGGACCGTTTTGTATGGCTGAAGAATTTAATATTTCTGACACACCTATAACCCCGCTATCACCAATAACAAAATAACCGTTGCTATCTGTACTATGCCCATCCAAATCATAGGATGCATAGCTGGCATCGTTGGAACCATTAAATAAGACTAAGGCATATCCGTCTAATGGAAGGTTGGGAGTTGAAGAATAAAGCTCAATAAATTCTGCAGTATCAGCGCCCGGACTATCGGCATCAACTTCATTAATGATTAAGGTTTGGGCACTCAAAATCCCCACGCCCAAAAAGGCAAGTAATGTATAAGTAGGCTTCATTGTAAAATATTTTAGTATTTAAAAATAAAAAAAGTCTATTTTACAAACAAATATTAGTGGTGCTGTTTGATCTTAGCTATGTATTTGCCTACCATGTCAAACTCAATATTGACCAAGTCCCCTTTCTGAAGTTGATGAAAAACAGTATGCTCATAAGTGTATGGAATAATGGCTACTCCAAAAGTATTGGATATTGAACCCACAACTGTCAAACTGGTGCCATTCACACAAATAGAGCCTTTTTCTATGGTGATGTTTTTAGAATCTTTGTTGTAAGAAAAACGATACAACCAGCTACCATTTTGGTCCTCGACACTTGTACATATGGCTACTTCATCTACGTGTCCTTGCACCAAATGTCCGTCTAGCCTATCTCCAAGTCGCATGGCGCGCTCGAGGTTAATTTTATCCCCAACAGCCCATTGTTTTAGTGCTGTTTTATCCAAAGTTTCCTGTATAGCTGTGACAGTATACTCATTGCCGTCTATGGCAACAACTGTAAGACACACCCCATTGTGAGCTAAACTTTGATCTATATTAAGTTCTTGAGTGATATTGCTCGAAAGCGAATAATGCACATTCCCCCCCTCGCGTTCAATGCGTGTTATGGTGCCCATAGTTTCAATTATCCCTGTAAACATAAACGGTGAATCCTTTACCTTTGCACAGCAAAAATACACAAAATGTCTGCCTTGCCCGTAATTGCAGTTTCTATTGGTGATCCAAATGGAGTTGGTGCTGAAATCATCCTCAAAACATTTGAAGATAAATCCCTTTTTGAGCACTGCATCCCTGTGGTATTTGCTGATGTTGATTTTATGCAAGCGCAACAGCAACATTTTAGGACTCAAGTGCCAATAGCACCCATTGAAAAACCGCTAAAAAAAGGAATGCTTTATGTGCAATCGATATTGGAAAATGTTCCCAAAATCGACTTTGGCAAACAAACTTCAACGGCTGGAACAGCTGCCTTTGAGTCGTTACAGGCAGCGGCATTAGCCGTAAGGCATATGGAGGCAAATGCGTTAGTGACTGCACCCATTCACAAAGCCGCCATAAAAAGTGATGTGTTTCCATTTGCTGGGCACACGCACTATTTAGCATCGCTTTGGGGAGGAAATGCATTAATGATTTTAGCGCATCAAAAACTCCGTGTTGCACTGCTAACCGATCATATTCCATTGGCAAAAGTTGCATCGAGTGTTACACCAATAATGATACAAGAGAAAACGCGTCAATTAGCAAAAACCTTAAAAACAGATTTTGGATGTGAACACCCACAAATTGCATTATTGGGGTTAAATCCACACGCCGGAGATCAAGGGGTCATTGGCACAGAGGACGATATCGTCTTAAAACCTACTATTAAAGTGCTAAAAAATGAAGGGATTGATGTTTCGGGTCCTTTCGCTGCTGATGGCTTTTTTGGACAAAAAAATTATCAAAGCTTCGATGCAGTGTTATCATGCTACCATGATCAAGGTTTGGTGGGCTTTAAAACATTAGCATTTGGTAATGGTGTAAATATAACTTCAGGACTCCCGTTTGTACGCACATCCCCCGACCACGGTACCGCATTTGATATCGCAGGTAAAGGACTGGCAAATTGCCATTCATTTGCTGCTGCAGTTCAGATGGCATGTGACATTTGGAATACTCGTCAAAAGAACAACTAAAATCAAGAGTGTACCGTCAAATTTTATATATTTGCCGACTGTAATGAACGATGCAAAAAATGTTTTGGCTCCTTTTGTCCTAGCATTTGCGGGGCTTAAAGAAGGTATTCATCATTTTTCGCTCGACATTACTTCAACGTTCTTTGATGCTTTTGACTATACCGAGTTCAACGATGTAGCACTAAATGCTCAAATTGAATTAAACAAAAAAGCAACGCTATTGGAGTTGTCTTTTTCAATTTCGGGAACCGTAAACGTTAGTTGCGATGTTTCCAATGAGTCGTTTGATTTGCCTATTAGTCCCAAACACGGGGTAGTGGTAAAATTTGGGGAGGCTTTTAACGACGAAAACGAGGATTTACTTGTGTTACCACATGGCTCACACCAAGTTAATGTGGCGCAAACTTTGTTTGAAACTGTTGTGTTGGCAGTACCCCAAAAGCGGGTTCATCCTGGTATAGAAAATGGAAGTTTAGACTCTGATTTGTTAGACAGATTAGAGGAGTTACACCCCAAAGAAAGCACCAAAGGACCTGAAACAACTGATCCCCGATGGGATGCGTTAAAGAAATTAAAAAAAGACTAAAACTGCTGTTATGGCACACCCAAAACGAAAAATATCCAAAACGCGTCGCGATAAACGCCGCACACACTACAAGGCGGTCGCGCCACAAATTGCAACATGCGGTACTACTGGTGAATCGCATTTATACCACCGTGCTCATTGGCATGAAGGAAAATTGTACTACCGAGGAAAAGTTTTAATTGACAATTCGTTAGAAACGGAAGGTTAATATTTCCAACTTTTATAAAAAAGCGCCTTTCATATAGGGCGCTTTTTTTGGCTTTTTTTGATAATTTTTTTGAGTTTTTTGCCAAAAATGGGTTGATTTTTACTAATTTTCGCAAAATTTGTAGAACTACGCTTTTGCCTAGTTTGGTTAATATGACTACAAAAACTGCAGCCATAACCGCCGTTGGAGGCTACGTCCCAGAGCATGTGCTTACCAATGCTGCCCTTGAGCAAATGGTAGATACAAGCGATGAATGGATTACTACGCGCACTGGTATTAAGGAGCGTCGTATTCTAAAACCAACCTCACTTGGTACTTCCTTTATGGCTATTGCAGCAGCGCGTGAACTAATTCAGAAAAAAGATATCAATCCCGCGACCATTGATTTGGTTATCGTTAGCACTGCAACCCCTGACATGCCCATTTCCTCTACTGCTGCTTATGTGGCTAGTAAATTAGGTACCACAAATGCTTTCGGATATGACCTGCAGGGAGCATGTACTGGGTTCTTGTATGGAATGTCTGCAGCTTCGGCGCATATTTCATCGGGGCGTTACCAAAAAGTTTTGCTCATTGGAGCAGATACCATGTCCTCTATTGTTGACTATACAGACCGCACAACTTGTATCATCTTTGGAGATGGTGCTGGAGCTGTTTTGTTTGAACCAAATGATGAAGGTCTTGGACTACAAGACGAGGTGCTACGCGTTGACGGCAAAGGCAGAGAGTACTTAAAAATTGAAGCTGGTGGATCGATGTTACCCGCATCTACTGAAACAGTTGCCGCACGAAAACATTATTTGCAACAAGAAGGGCGTTCCGTATTTAAATTTGCTGTTTCAAATATGACAGATGCTATTGAGCAAGTGCTGAGTCAAAATCAATTAACCACCAGAGATATTAACTATGTGGTACCTCATCAAGCCAACAAACGTATATTGGATGCCATTGCAAAAAAATTAGACTTAAATTATGAGCAAATGCTTATCAATATAGAGCGGTATGGAAACACTACGGCAGCAACGCTCCCTTTATTGCTTTGGGATTTTGAAAGCAAACTAAAAAAGGATCAAAAATTACTATTTACTGCGTTTGGTGGTGGTTTTACTTGGGGAGCTACTTACCTAACGTGGGCATACAACACCTAAAAACAAGTAACCATGGAATTAAAAGAAATCCAAAACCTAATAAAGTTTGTCGCCAAATCTGGTGCAAGAGAAGTGAGCCTTGAAATGGGCGATATCAAAATCAATATTAAAACAGATAAAGGTGAAGCTGTAGCTCCTGTGGCTGCCATTCAGCAAGTTGCGCCTGTAGCAGAGCCTGTTGCGGCACCCGCAACTCCTGTTGCTCCAGCACCCCCTACAGCAGCAGCAGACATCTCTGCTGACGGTTATACCGTCAAATCTCCTATTATCGGCACCTTCTACCGCAAACCGTCTCCAGACAAGCCTAATTTTGTAGAGGTAGGCGACCGTGTTGCTGAAGGTGACACCCTTTGCGTTATTGAAGCCATGAAGCTTTTCAATGAGATTGAAGCTGAAACCAGCGGTACAATTGTGAAGATTTTGGTTGACGATTCAACACCTGTTGAATTTGACCAACCTTTGTTTGTTATTGACCCTGCATAAATTCAGCTTATGTTTAACAAAATTTTAGTCGCCAATCGTGGCGAAATTGCACTTCGAGTTATTCGTACTTGTAAAGAAATGGGCATCAAAACAGTAGCGGTGTACTCCAAAGCCGATGCAGATAGTTTACATGTTCGCTTTGCAGATGAAGCTGTGTGCATAGGTCCTGCCCCAAGTAGCGAGTCGTACCTAAAAATAGCAAGCATCATTGCCGCTGCAGAAATTACAAATGCTGACGCTATTCATCCAGGCTACGGATTTTTATCTGAAAATGCCAAGTTTTCGAAAATCTGTGAGGAACATAAAATCAAATTTATAGGTGCTTCTGCACAAATGATTCAGCAAATGGGTGATAAGGCAACTGCCAAAGCAACCATGAAAGCTGCGGGAGTGCCTACCATTCCTGGTTCAGAAGGTATTATTTCATCTTTTAAAGATTGTAAAAAACTTGCCAAACAAATGGGTTATCCCGTTATGCTAAAAGCTACCGCTGGCGGTGGTGGAAAAGGAATGCGCGCCGTTTGGAAAGAAGATGATTTAGAAAAGGCCTGGGAAAGTGCTCGTCAAGAATCGAAAGCCGCTTTTGGCAACGATGATATGTATATGGAAAAGCTCATCGAAGAGCCCCGCCATATTGAAATTCAAGTTGTTGGAGATGCCTTTGGAAAAGCATGTCATTTGTCTGAAAGAGATTGTTCTGTACAGCGACGTCACCAAAAGTTAACCGAAGAAACCCCTTCGCCGTTTATGACCGATAAACTTCGTAAGGACATGGGTACTGCTGCAGTAAAAGCAGCCGAGTATATTAAATATGAAGGTGCTGGAACGGTAGAGTTTTTGGTAGACAAGCACCGAAATTTTTACTTCATGGAGATGAACACGCGTATTCAGGTGGAGCATCCCATTACGGAGCAAGTCATTGATTTTGACTTGATAGCAGAGCAAATAAAAGTAGCTGCAGGAATCCCAATTGAAGGAAAGAACTACTTGCCAAAACTACATTCTATTGAGTGTCGTATCAATGCAGAGGATCCATATAACGATTTTCGTCCATCTCCTGGAATGATTAAAACACTTCATACCCCTGGCGGACACGGCGTGCGTTTGGATACTCACGTATATGGTGGATATATGATTCCTCCGCATTACGATTCTATGATTGCTAAGCTCATTACTACCGCGCAAACACGCGAAGAGGCTATCAATAAAATGAAGCGTGCACTAGACGAGTTTGTGATTGAAGGTGTAAAAACAACCATTCCGTTCCACCGTCAATTGATGGATCATCCAGATTACGTGGCTGGTGAATATACCACCAAGTTTATGGAAGATTTTAAAATGGAGGAGTAGTTTTTACAGCAACCCTGCGCTAACTAAGTATTCTGCAATTTGAACGGTATTGGTTGCAGCACCTTTTCGCAAGTTATCTGCTACAATCCAAAGGTTTAGCCCATTGTCTTGAGAGGTGTCTTTTCGGATACGCCCAACAAAAACTTCGTCTTTTCCATGTGCTTGAAGCGGCATGGGGTATTCATTGTTTTGAATATCGTCTTGCACAACAACTCCAGGCGTTTCAGAAAGAACGCGACGCACTTCATCTAGTTCTGCAGGTTTGCTTAGTGTTAAATTAACCGATTCGCTATGCCCGCCCACAACGGGAATACGAACGGCAGTAGCCGAAACACGAATATTGGGGTCAAGAATTTTATGCGTTTCGTTAACCAATTTCATTTCTTCTTTGGTATATCTGTTATTTAAGAACACATCGCAATGTGGCAAGGCATTGCGGTGAATTGCATGTGGATACGCCATTTCTCCCGCTTTGCCTTCATATTCATTTTCTAATTGCCGCAGTGCCTTCACGCCAGTTCCGGTAATGGATTGATAGGTAGAAACCACTACGCGTTCAATGCCAAATGCCCGATGAATGGGCGCTAGCGCCATAACCATTTGAATGGTAGAGCAGTTTGGATTGGCAATAATTTTGTCTGTGGCAGTTAGGGTATCTGCGTTGATTTCAGGCACCACAAGTTTGTGGTCTGGGTGCATACGCCATGCCGATGAGTTATCGATTACCGTACATCCTACCTCAGCAAATTTGGGGGCCCACGCTAATGACGTGTCGCCGCCTGCTGAAAACAAAGCAACATCAGGCTTAAGTGCGACGGCATCTTCCAGACCTATAACTGAGTAGGGTTTGCCCTCATATTCCAATTGTTTACCCACGGAACGAGCTGAAGCAACAGGAATTAATTCACTCACTGGAAATTGGCGTTCTGCCAATACTTGTAACATAACCTCACCTACCATTCCGGTGGCACCTACTACTGCAATGCGCATATCTTATATTTTGCAGCGAATGTACATCATTCATTATTTATTTCGACACGACTTGTTGCCTTTATCAAAAAAATAACTGTTTGTTATCTTTACAACAATCAATGTATAATCTTCCTTCTTATCCGTTGTGAAAGACCCGTGACAAACTCATACGAAATAGTTCCAGCATGGTTTGCTAGCACCTCCGCACTTGCGTTTTCGCCAATGATAATTACCTCATCGCCCTCATGGCAATTAATAGCTGTTACATCCACCATAATCATGTCCATACACACATTACCAATAATGGGGGCTTTTTGCCCATGAATCCAGACAAAGCCATTACCGTTTCCATAAATGCGTCCAATGCCATCGGCGTGCCCTAGGGGAAGCGTAGCTGTTTGAATTGTAGTGCTTGCCACAAAGGCGCGGTTATACCCTAACGAATCGCCCTTTTTTAGCGAATGGAGTTGAGAAATGGTTGTTTTTAGGTACAATACTGGTTTGAGTTCTGCATCTATGGTAGGGTCGTTGCTATAGCCATAAAGGCTAATTCCTGTTCGAACCATATCGTATTGCGCATCTGGATAATGCATAACACCCGAAGTATTGAGCACATGAAAAATGGTATCGGGATGGGAGGGTTTTATGACACTGAAGATAGTTTCAAATGCTCTTAATTGTGTCTTTGTAAAAAGAGATTCATTCAAATCGTCAGATGCAGCCAGATGCGAATACACCCCTTTTAATTGAAGAAGATTACCGTTTTGCTTTAGCAAATCTATAAGTTGGTTCGCTTGACTGGGCTGAAACCCTAATCTGTTGAGACCCGTATTAAATTTTAGATGAATCGGGTAGTTTTCTATATTCGTTTCCTTAAGAGTATTAAGAAAAGCATCAAAAATACGTTGGCTGTAAAGCCCTAGCTCAAGCCTATATTCAATTGCTGTTCTTAGGTTTGGTTCTTGCGGGTGTAACACCAAAATCGGCTGTGTGACACCCCCTTTTCTTAGTGTCACTCCCTCATGGACATATGCCACGCCAAAATAGTCCGCCCCAAAATCTGCAAGACAGCTCGCTACAGCATGGGCATCACTACCATACCCAAAAGCCTTTACAACCGCCAAAAGCTTGGTAGAATTTGCAAGGCGATTTCGCAAAAATTGATAGTTATGTTTGAGATTGGACAGGTGTATTTCTAGAACGGTTTCACTCATTAGCCTTAAGCCTTTTTATTTTCTTTTGGAACTACCTGCTCGGCATCTACATTGATTTTTCGCACTTTTTCTCGAAACATGATATTATAAAATGCGGCTCTACTAAGCGGTTCGTATTCTTCTGTTTCTCCAAGCATCACAAGGCTTTCGTTTTCATTTTTTCTAAAACTATGATGTGCCAGTTGTCCTGTGCGAGTACAAATGGCGTGTACTTTCGTTACATACTCGGCAACTGCCATAAGATTTGGCATGGGACCAAAAGGGTTTCCCTTGAAGTCCATATCCAATCCGGCAACAATAACACGCACGCCACGATTTGCCAAGTCGTTACACACGCTAACTATTTCGTCGTCAAAGAATTGTGCTTCGTCAATTCCAACCACATCACAATTGTCGGCAAGTAGCCGAATGTTGGCCGCCGCAGGTACGGGGGTTGAAGTTATTTCATTTTCATCGTGAGAAACCACTTTGTCCCCATCGTAGCGTTTATCCACTTCTGGCTTAAAGATCTCTACTTTTTGTTTGGCAATTTTAGCACGCTTAAGTCGGCGGATTAGCTCCTCCGTTTTTCCTGAAAACATAGAACCCGTAATGACTTCTATACAGCCAAAAGATTTGTTGTTTTGATATGTGTTTTCGACAAACATGTATGTTGTTTTGTTGTGCTTGGACTTTTATGTGCCTGAACCATTCAAAAGTATTAAATTTAGACAGCCAAACGTATGGAAGAAAAAAAAGTTATTCATAGCAACCCCGAACAGGAGTTGATGAGCCTTGCGCATGAAATTTTGCGCAGCAGGAACCGCATGGAACTTGCAGATATACACGTAAAAGCAGTTCGTATAGCCGCGCTAACTTCCCAAAAATCAAGTGAGGAAGAGCTACTAAAGACAGCTGTTGAAGCCCCCATAACCACATTGGAGAAAGCTCTTCAATCCCCTGTTTTAGAAGCTGAGTTTGAAACTATTTCTATAGATTTTGTGCAACATCTTTTTGAAGGAAAGAGCACCGATTATCAGCGGGTGATGTCAATTTTAAACTCAAAAGAAACTCTTGAGGAGGCAAAAAAGTTTATTGAAGAACAAGTTCAACCCGAATACGATTGGAGTAAAAAACAAAAAGAATGCGATGCGTTTATAAAACACGTTAAAACAATATTTAGCACATAGCCTTCTTTAAATCAATCTGGTGAAGCAAGCAAATGAACATAATGCCTCTTGGGGGCTTTGGCTCGTGCCAACGCCTATTGGGAATTTGGGTGATATAACCTTCAGGGCAGTGGAAATGTTGCGTAAGGTTGATTTGATTTTAGCTGAAGACACTAGAACTACAGGAAAATTGCTAAAGCACTTCGAAATTGAAACATCCATGCGTTCGTATCACAAGCACAACGAACACAAGTCGGTGCCAAAAATTATCGAGGAGCTGGGTTCGGGCAATTGTATTGCTTTGGTTTCTGACGCAGGAAGCCCTGGGGTTTCAGATCCTGGATTCTTGCTCGCTAGGGCATGTATAGCAGCAAATATTCCAGTTCATGCCTTGCCGGGTGCTACCGCGCTAATCCCTGCGCTAACCCTTAGCGGATTACCTTCAGAACGTTTTACATTTGAAGGGTTTTTACCCCAAAAAAAAGGGCGGCAAACACGATTGAAAGCGTTAGAAGCGGAACCCCGAACAATGGTGTTTTACGAATCCCCACACCGCTTAGTAAAAACCCTTGCCCAGCTTGCCGAACACCTTGGGGAAGAACGGAATGTTAGCGTGTCAAGAGAGCTTTCCAAAAAATTTGAAGAAACGGTACGAGGAACACTCTCTTCTGTGTTACGTCATTTTACGCAAACAGCTCCAAAAGGCGAATTTGTTATTGTAGTGGAAGGAGGGTAATATGCGCTGGAAATTCAAATCTTCTTCTACCGAAACTACCGTGGCGCATCTTAAATCTTGTTTGGGTGTGGATGAGGTTATTGCTACACTTTTGGTGCAGCGCGGAATAGACTCCTATGATACAGCTAAAGCTTATTTTAGACCGAATTTAGAGCAACTTCATGACCCATTTTTGATGCAAGATATGGACAAGGCCGTTGCGCGATTGCAGCAGGCAATAGCCCAAAAAGAGCCTGTTATGGTATATGGCGATTACGACGTTGACGGTACAACATCGGTAAGTATGCTAACACATTTTTTACGCACCAAAGGATTAATGGTTACCCCTTATATCCCTGACCGTTACGCTGAAGGCTATGGGTTGTCAAAACAAGGCATTGATGCCGCAAAAGAGGCAAATATTCAGTGTATTGTGGCATTGGATTGTGGCATAAAAGCCATAGCACAAGTAGAATATGCTGCGTTTTTAGGTATTGACCTTATCATTTGCGACCACCATACACCTGGAAAAATCCTTCCAAATGCCCTAGCCGTCTTAGACCCAAAACGCCGCGATTGTGCCTATCCGTACAAAGAGTTGTGTGGTTGTGGGGTTGGCTTTAAGCTTATGCAGGGAATTGCGCAAAAGCTGGGAAATAAATTAGAAACACTCGTTCCATACTTGGATTTTGTCGCTGTTGCCATTGCAGCAGATATTGTCCCCATTACAGGTGAGAACCGCACCTTGGCTTTTTTAGGCTTGCAACAACTTCATGTAGCCAGTAGACCAGGACTGAAAGCGCTTTTGCGTGACAAAACATCCGGGCAAAATATTTCTGATGTGGTTTTTGGTGTAGCACCACGCATTAATGCAGCTGGACGTATGAAACACGGGTTGTATGCCGTTGAATTATTGCTTTCTGAGTCCGAACAAGAAGCAGCACAGGTTGCCGAGGCCATTGAAGCGTTTAACACTTCCAGACGTGAGGTGGAGCAAGAAATTACGCAAGAAGCCTTGGCGCAAATTGAAGATCATAACGAAATAGAACATGCCTCAACGGTGGTGTATGCTTCGCATTGGCATAAAGGCGTAATTGGAATTGTAGCGTCAAGACTCATTGAAACATACTATCGTCCAACCTTAGTGTTTACCAAAGCAAATGAAGGCGTATTGGCTGCATCAGCACGTTCCGTGCGAGGATACGACATCTATGCCGCCATAGAAGCCTGTAGCGCGCATATTATCCAGTTTGGTGGTCATAAATACGCTGCGGGCGTTACGATAAAAGAAAATGATTATATCGCTTTTAAAACGGCGTTTGAGAACCATGTAAAAAACACACTCATTGAGACACAAAAGGAGCCTATTTTGGAGGTAGATGTAGCATTACCATTTAGTTCTATTACACCAAAATTACTACGAATTCTAAAGCAAATGGAGCCTTTTGGGCCAGAAAACAGAAGTCCGGTGTTTTATACGGAAGGTGTTGTAGATAACGGAACGGCTAAACGAGTAGGAAAAGATAGCAGCCACCTTAAAACACGATTTGTTCAAGGCACAAGTTCTCCAATTGATGCTATTGGCTTTGGGCTTGGCGAAAAAATGGCATTGCTTAAAAGCAAAAAGTCCCTTCGTATTGCCTATTCCTTAGAAGAAAATCAATGGCAGGGGACGGTTTCGGTGCAGCTTAAGTTAAAGGATATTCAAGATCTATAGTTTAACGTTTTTGGGCATAAAAAAACCCTCCGGTTTCGGAGGGTTAATTTTCATCAAAAAAATATATAAGATTAATTGAATTTATATCTCACACCCAACTGCATTTGCCAAGTATTGAATACTCCTGTTCCTTCTCTGTACGAACCATAATCCAATGATCCACGTACAGCATTCATTGAATATGTAGGTTCATTGTTTGCATTTAGTCCTCTGAAAGAAAGAGGATTTCGTTGATTAGCAGACTTAAATACACCCGAATTACTATTGGCAAGGTTTCCAATATTAATAATATCAAGACTTAATTCAATTTTATTTGTTTGGCCAGCAATTGTTGGCATATCAAAACTTTGAACTAATTTCAGGTCAAATCTACCAACATATGGTGTAACAGCTCCATATCTCTCGGCAACTTTTCCTCGGTTTTTAGAAAGATAATCATCTTGGTCGATAAATCTATCAAAAGCTGCTGCTTGTTGTGCTGCAGTAAAACCACCGTTATCAACAAAATTTAACTCGTTGGCATTGTTTGGTATGTATATTAATCTGTTCGCTCTATCTCCAAAGTGACCGCTGTATGTATAACTAAATCTACCTCCTTCTTGTCCTCGGTAAAGTAAAAGAATTGAAGTTCCACCTTTATTATAAGAAAGGGTACCTACAACCCTATTAGGAATGTCCCAAGCTGCGAATCCAACTTCTGGTCTGTTTCTGTTGTTTGCAACAGTAGCAGGCCAGCTAGAAAAAGCTGTTGATCCTTCAAAAGCACCATTGTCTTCTGCTTTTCCAGTTGTGTAAGATAATGAAGTTGCAAAACCGTTATTGAAATCTTTTTCAGCTGATAACGTAAATGAATACGATTGTGGAAGATCATTAGTCAAGTTCGTTAGATAATAAACATTACTGTAGTTAGGGTCACTTTCTCTAGCTGTCCAGAACCCTCTTTTGTCCGGTCCATTCATAGTAATTTGTGCTTCATTTAAAATAATATCATTGACAACAGGCGATTCAATAAACTTTGTGTATAAAATGTTTGCAGAGGCAAAGATTCCAAAAGGTAATTTTGCATCCAAGGTAACAGATGTTCTCCAGTTTTTTGGCATTTTGAAGTCCTTGTCTGTTAATACCAAATCTCCATAACCACCACCAATTGTTTGAGCGCTCGCACCTTCTGGTCTACCAAAATTGGTGCTTGGGTCAAACTGGTAGCTACCTCCTGCAAATTCATCCACTATTGCTTCAAATTCTGCTTGGTCAATATCATCTTGATCGAATCCAGTGAAGTTCCTTAATACTCCAGATGTTGAAGGCTGGTTTGAAATCCATACGAAAGGAATAAACCCAGTATTGATACCAGATGAAAATCTTAACATATACTTACCATCACCATTGATATCGTAGATCCCTCCTGCTCTAACAGAAAGTGCAGGTGCAGGCTCTGGAAATTCGCGAATATCTGGTGAAAATGATTTTCCATTAAAAGTAAAAGTTTTATTTAACGCAGTAATTGCCGTATTTTCAACAATATCGATTGGGAAACTAGCAAATTCAAGTCTAGCGCCTGCTGTTAGTTCAAGTTTATCATTTATCTTAATGTTATCCTGTCCGTAAATTGCAAAATTTCTATATTCTGTTTCATCCATTGGAGGATTAAGACTTCCATCTAAGGCATAACCAATAGCGAAAGCTTGAGGGTAGGCCCCAGGAACTTTGTCAATAACAACATCATAAAAGTTTTGAAGTGAACTAAATCTATAAAGTCCATTAAATACAGGGTTAAATGCATTTTGGAATGATTGTGACTCATATCTTAAGCCAAATTTGTAAGTGTGCTTTCCTTTAAATAGAGTTAAATCATTAGTAATAGAAAAAATCTTATTGTCAAGCTTATTACCAATTGAGTACAATTCATTACCAAGTGCTGTATAATAATAGTCAGTTCCATCAATTGGTTCAATAATTTCAATCATAGGAAAAGTTGCTCCACCAGGAATTGATCTTTCAGGATCCTTAATATTAGTATTTGTAACCCTTAACACATTAGTAATATTTTGGGAAAAGTTTGACCTTAACTCTGCAGATAAAGACTCAACATTTCTTGAGTTGATGTACTGATTGTTTTGAAAAGGCACTGCTTCAAGGTTACCCCCGTGTCTTGTTGTACTTCTATACCGGCTTATACCTCTAACCGAATTGGAGGACTGTTTAATGTCTTCTTGACCTTCAAAATTATTATATCGAACAAAAAATTTGTGGTTTTCGTTGATATTCCAATCAACTCTTAAATTAAATCGCTCTCCAACATTCTTAAAGGGAATATCGTCGCCATACAGCCCTGGGTCATAATCATATAAGTTAATCATCTGATTTCTTATGTCTTCAAGAACAGATGTTTGCACTCTTGAGGTATTGACACCGTCACCCACTCCATCAGTAGACGGCCCGTAAGAATACGCAGGTAGTAGATAGTCATATTCTTCATAATTAGCAAAGAAAAATAATTTATCCTTAAGGATTGGACCACTAAGTGTAACTCCTCTTAGTACGTTATCTCCAATTCCAGGATCATTTCCAATCATTTGATCATTTTGAATGTACGAATATGCCTCAGCTTTGTAAGTATTAGTACCAGACTTTGTAGTAGCATTAACAGCGGCACCTGTGAACCCGCTCAAGGCCATATCAACAGGAGCCAAGTCCACTTGAACTTGGTCTAATACTTCTATAGATAATGGGTTTTCTGCTGCAAATTGTGCTGAGCCCAAACCAAAATTATTATTGTAAGCTGCACCATCAATCATGTAATTGTTAAACCTATTACTGGCACCAGCAAACGAGCTACTACCATTTGACTGAGGCACCAAACGAGTAACGTCAGTTATATTTCTAGTAATAGTAGGCACTGATTTTATTTTATCAGATGAGATGTTTGTTGAAGCACCCTTTGAGTTTGATTTATTTTCTGTTACAATTACCTCAGACAGCTCTAGTCCTTTTGATAAAGTAGCATTTATAGTAAATGTTTTACCTAAGTCTACATTAATGCCTTCTAATTTTCTGCTAACATATTCCATCTGAGAAATTGTTATGGTGTATGGTCCACCAGAAATTACATTAGCAATATTAAAAAATCCACCTTCTAAAGAGGTAGAATTAAAAACTGTTCCCGTTGGTTTATGAACAGCTACAATTGAAGCATCTGATAGTGGTTCTCCATTTTCACTGGTTACTTTTCCATCAATGCTAGATCCCGTTGTTTGGGAAAATACTACTGATGCCAGTAGTAAAGAAAGAAATAAAGATAGTTTTTTCATTGTTTAAATAATTTATGCAAAAATAAAAACAATTTTTATGAGCCGCGTTAGCTTAGTGTTAAGCTATTTTAACTTTTCTTTAACTTTTTATAGCGGTGCAGTAATTGCTCCGTAGAAGTGTCGTGGTTACTACTTTTTTCTGTATCAAATTCATTCAAAATAACGGATGCCAGTTGCTTGCCTAGCTCCACGCCCCATTGGTCGTAACTAAAGATATTCCACACTACGCCTTCCGCAAAAATTTTGTGCTCATACATCGCTACAAGTGCGCCAAGCGAGTTAGGGGTTAGCTTTTCAATCAAAAAGGTTGTTGTTGGCTTATTCCCTACAAATATCTTAAACGGCACCAATTGCTCTAACGCATCGCCCGATAATCCTTTTGCTGTTAACTCCTCACGAGCTTGGGCTTCGTTTTTACCGTGCATAAGGGCTTCGGTTTGCGCAAAAAAGTTTGCCATCAGCTTATCGTGATGGTCTTGATTAGCGTGTAATGATTTCGCAAATCCAATAAAATGTGCCGGAATTAATTTGGTGCCTTGATGCATCAATTGGAAGAAGGCGTGTTGCGAGTTGGTGCCAGGCTCGCCCCAAACAATATTGCCTGTTTGGTAGGAAACCGGCACTCCATTTCGATCAACAGATTTCCCGTTACTTTCCATAATCCCTTGTTGTAAATAAGCAGGCAAACGGTGCAGGTATTGGGTGTATGGAATCACTGCCTCTGACTGTGCGTCCAAAAAGCTTGTGTACCAAACCGTTAGTAATGCCAAGATTACAGGGATGTTTTCATCAATGGGTGCCGTAGCAAAATGCGTGTCCATTTCATTTGCTCCTTCTAAAAGTGCTTCAAAGTGGTCTGGTCCTACTGCGAGTGCGATGGATAAGCCAACAGCACTCCAAAGCGAAAAACGCCCACCAACCCAATCGTTCATTGGGAATACATTATCGGGTTGAATGCCAAAGGCATAAATAGCTGTAAGATTTGTTGAAACCGCTACAAAGTGATCTGCAACAGCATCATCGCCCAATGCCTCAACAAACCATTTTTTAGCAGTGGTTGCATTCGATAAGGTTTCTTGTGTTGTAAATGTTTTAGATACCACTACAAACAACGTTGTTGCTGGATTCACTTTTTTCAATACTTCCATCACATGGTCCCCGTCCACATTTGACATAAAATGCACATCTAGGTGATTTTTATAATATGTCAAGGCTTCAGTAATCATTGCAGGGCCCAAATCTGAGCCACCAATACCGATGTTTACTACATCTGTAAAAGGTTTGCCTGAACTGCTTTTTCGACTTCCATCAATAATTGATTGGCTAAATCTTCGGATTTGTTCGCGCACTTTATACACCTCAGGCATTACATTTTCGCCGTCCACGCGAATATCCGCATCAGGTTTTGCTCTAAGTGCCGTATGTAGCACTGAGCGACGCTCTGTTTGGTTAATGGCATCTCCGCCAAAATACGCTTCGCGCGCTACTTCTAATCCTGTTTCTTTGGCTAAAGCAATGAGCGCATCTTTTATCTCTTTATCAATATGATTTTTAGAATAATCCACAAAAAATTGTTCCCATGCAATTGAAAATTGCTCGGCTCTTGATTCATCTTCAGTAAAATATGTTTCGAGTGTTTTGCGCTGCGCTGCAAGCTCGGTTAGAGTTTTCCAGCTATTGGTTGTAGTTGGGTTTATTTTTGGAAATGACATGATTTGCTTATTTGTTAGTTTAGTAAAATTCGATGCAGTCTAACGCGTCTTTAAACGGCTGCATATGTATCATGTAGGCTTCTTTTAATTTTGGATTAATGGGTTTGGCTTCTGGTAGTTGTTGTTTAAATGGATCAACTTGTTTTCCATTTTTCCAAAAGCGATAACAAACGTGCGGACCTGAGGTA
This sequence comes from Flavobacteriaceae bacterium UBA7446, assembly GCA_002478685.1. Lineage (GTDB taxonomy): Bacteria > Bacteroidota > Bacteroidia > Flavobacteriales > Flavobacteriaceae > UBA7446. Next base: position 22,762 of record DLPY01000054.1, on the reverse strand, counting down.
TAGCCTGTCATACCAACTGTTCCAATAATATCGCCTTGCTTTACGTATTGTCCTTTACGCACAGTACGTTTTTTCATGTGTAAATATTGCGTACTGTAAGTGCCATTGTGTCTAATTTTTACATAATTTCCGTTGCTGCGTGTGTAACTTGCCGCTGAAACAGTTCCGCTTGCCGTAGCTCGAATGGGTGTTCCAACAGGAGCTGCAAAATCAGTTCCATAATGTGGTTTTGTTCGTCCATAATAGGTAATACGGCGTCTTTTGTTATATCTAGAGGAAATACGGGAAAACTGTACAGGGGCTTGTAAAAATGCGCGTCGTAAATTCTTTCCGTTTTCATCAAAAAATTCTGTAATACCGCGAATAGAGTCTGACTCAAACTCTATGGCATAGTACGGTTTTTTGCGATGTTCAAAATATGCTGCATGAATGCGATTTAGCCCCACATAAATAGAGTCATCCACGTATTTTTGTGTGTATATCACTTTAAACCTATCTCCCTTTTCCAATCTAAAAAAATCAATACTCCAGGCGTAAATGTCAGATAAATCATATGCTAAAAGTGGATTTAGACGTTGGGCATCCAAGGTTTCTGAGAGCGAGCTTGTAATCACACCTTGAGCCTCAAATGTGCGCAGTATTACTTCTTTTTTTCGTTTTTCTGCAAAAATGGAATCTTTCAAGTTTACTACCACATACTCCAACATGGAAGGCTGATAAACAAATGCTATCGGAGAAGCAACAGAGTCTTTGGCAAACAAAAATGTATAGGGCTTATTGGGCTGTATTTTTCTGAAGTTATACTTCTTTTTTGTTTTCCTATTGATGTCGTATATCTGAGGATAGGTAAATCCATTTTCTAAGAAAATATCCGCAAAAGTATCTCCTTTTCGGACAGTATCTAGAACCACCTCAAAATCGTTAAGTTTGTACCCAAAAGCAAAAACATCAGGCTCTTTAGACAGAAGAACTTCGGCTGGTTTTTCTGGCATACCACTACAAGAAATAAGCAGCAACACAATCAAAAAAACAAGAAAAGGGTTAGTTTTTAACAACAATTTCAAATGGATTTTTAAGTCCTTTAAATTCATCTAAATCGGCCGTAATGTTGCCAACACGTAAGGTTGCCTGTAAACGTAAGGGGATTCGGTTTTTGTCGCTGCTAACCCAAAGCGTGATACTTTCGTTACTACGAAACACACGCCCCGACTGTACATATGGTCGAAACTTAAAGGTTTTCACAAAGCCAAATTTAGTTTTTATGATTTCATTTCCTAAAAATTTGAATTTAAACGCGTAATTCGATTCATCAAAAAATAAATTCACCACCACAAAATCGTCTTTTTTTATTTCAGAAATATCAAACGCGTTACGTAAGTAATAAAAGCAGGAAATAAGATCTTGAATATTGGGTTCGGTATCAAAAGTACCTTGCATTTTTTGTAGTTTATTATCGACAAAAGCTTTGTTGTTTTCATGATAAAAACGAATGGTAACATGCTTTTTATATCCGCCTTCATTAATATTTCGAATAAAAAATAACGGGCGTATGTTACCTTTGGTAAAGTAGGAGTCGTAGTAATCATCTACTTTAAAAAACCAGCGCGCAAACCCTGTTGTTCTGCCAACACCTTTGGCATGATAAACGAGTTTTCCCTCCCAAATCGTTTCGTTGACCTCTATGGTAGCGTAGCTGGCATTAAAAATTCCATAATGGATACGAAATTTAAGCCATTCTCCGCCACTAAAAGCATGATTGGCAATTGAGGGAAAAGCGATTTTTTTAGGGCTAGCGTTATCTTGAATTTCTTGGGAAAATGTAAGTTGGGTGAACGCGACCATTACCGCCCAGAGCCATCGATTAAGCGTCATGTGAACAAAAATACGTAAAAGCAAAATAGAAAAGGACACTAAGACTCTTTGTGTAGGTATTCATAAATAGTTTTGGCCTTTGCAGGACCGATTATTTGGGTTAACTCATTTTGTGTTGCCGTTTTTATGCGCTTTACCGATTTAAACTTTTTCAGCAAATCTATAGCTGTTTTTTCGCCAACACTGGGAATGCTTTCCAGTGTTGAATTTATAGCACCTTTACTGCGTCTATTGCGGTGTAGGCGAATACCAAATCGGTGTGCTTCATTTCGCAACTGCTGCACAATGCGCAAAGTCTCCGAGCGCTTATCCAAATATAAGGGAATTGGGTCGTCTGGAAAATAGAGTTCTTCAAGCCGTTTGGCTATACCCAAAATGGCTATTTTCCCTCGTACTCCCAATACATCAAAACTTTTGAGTGCCGCATTAAGTTGGCCTTTACCACCATCAATGACCACCAATTGTGGTAATGCCGCTCCCTCGCTAAGCAACCGCTTATATCTTCTGTAAACCACTTCTTCCATCGAAGCAAAATCGTCTGGACCTTCAACCGTTTTGATGCCGTAATGACGGTATTCTTTTTTACTTGGCTTTCCATTTCGAAATACGACGCAAGCAGCTACTGGATTACTCCCTTGAATGTTTGAATTATCAAAACACTCAATGTGCAATGGCAATTCGGAAAGGCGCAAATCGTGCTGCATTTGTGCCATCACCCGTTGGGTGTGTTGTTCTGGATTGGTAAGTTTAATTTGCTTGAGCTGCTCTAATCGGCTTTGCTTGGCATTGCGCAAGGATAGATTTAAAAGCTGTTTCTTCTCTCCAATTTTTGGAACCGTTACACGTACAGCTTCGCCCAAATCGATATCAAAAGGGAGTAGTATTTCTTTGGAAGAGGACTCAAATCTTCGGCGTAATTCTACTACAACTACCCGCAAAAGTTCCGCATCTGTTTCGTCTAATTTCTTTTTTAATGACATACTGTGAAAACGGACAATGGACCCGTAAGCAACTTGTAAAAAATTTACAAAAGCAGTGGATTCGTCAGAAACAATTGTGCATACATCGACAGCATTAATTTTAGCACTCACTACAGCAGATTTTGATTGGTATTGCTGCAGCGATTCCATTTTTAGTTTGATTTTTTGCGCATACTCAAACTGCAACGTTTCAGCAGCGGCTTTCATTTCTCGACAAAATGCATCATTTACTTGTTTGAATTTTCCCTGTAAAATATTGCGAATATGCCCTATTGCCTCGTTATAATGCGTTGTGGTTTGTTTGCCTACACATGGTGCCAAGCAGTTTCCAATATGATACTCCAAACACATTTTGTACTTTTCGCTAGCAACATTTGCCTCACTTAAATCGTAATGACACGTACGAAGTGGGTAAAGTTCATTGATTAAACCAAGAAGTACGCGGACGGTTTTGGCGTTGGTAAATGGCCCAAAATATTCGGAGCCGTCTTGAATAATCTTTCGAGTAGCAAACACTCTGGGATAGCGTTCTTTTTTAATACAAATCCACGGGTAGGTTTTGTCATCACGAAGCAAAATATTGTATTTGGGTTGATGCTCTTTGATAAGTGTATTTTCCAAAATCAATGCATCTGATTCGGTTGGAACGATAATGTGTTTTAGACTGTAAATTGCATTTACAAGGTTTTGCGTTTTGCGCGAGTCCACCCGTTTTCTAAAATAAGATGATACCCTTTTTTTAAGGTCTTTTGCCTTACCAACATATATAATGGCTCCTTGTTCATTGTAGTATTGATATACGCCGGGCTCGTTTGGAAGGGAAGCAACTTGCCGTTTTAGTGCCTCTTTTGTCATTTTACTAAAATACAAAAACTTACTGGCGAATCGGTTATATTTAGTCATGCTAAACAAGAAAGCGTTACGTCGCTTATATCGATTAAAACGTGAAGCCCTTTCTCCAAAAGATTTAGAGAGTGCAAGTACTCAAATTATGGCACACGTTATTTCTCATAATCTTATGAAAAGAGGTCTTTTGATGTTGTTTTTTGACAGTGCTGCACACGCCGAGCTACCCATGAAAAAATGGTTTGACACATTTAAGGAGCATCCTATTTGCGTGCCAAAAGTTGTAGATGCAAATGGGAAAATGGAAGCGGTAATCTGGCATAAAGGAGTCCCGCTAATGCCCAATCAATGGGGAGTTCCAGAGCCATCGGGCACTGATTATATAAATCCTAAAAACATCGCGACAATCGTTGTTCCGTTGTTGTGCTTTGATCAAAACGGACACCGTGTAGGATACGGAAAAGGCTACTACGATAAGTTTTTATCAAGATGTTCGCCCACATGTAAAACCATAGGTATTTCTTGTTTTGATCCCATTGAAAAGATAGAGGATGCCACAGAAACAGATGTTGCGTTACAAATGGTAATAACGCCGCAAAAAATTTATTCGTTTTAGTCTGCAGCTTTCCGAGTTTTCAACAATAGCAATACCACTCCCACACTAATAGCACTATCAGCGATATTAAAGACTGGCTCAAAAAAAGAGAAGCTATTACCACCAAGGACGGGCAGCCATTCGGGCCATGTCCATGAAACCATAGGAAACTGCAGCATATCAACTACATGCCCAAACATAAGCGGTGCATAACCGCCTTCTGAAGGCAAAAAAGTGGCAATTTGTCCGTAACTATTAGAAAACAAAACCCCGTAAAAAACGGAGTCAATAATGTTTCCTAAGGCTCCTGCAAAAATGAGCGATACGGCAACGAGTTGTCCTTTTGGCGTTTTCGTTTTTGTCGCTCGAACTAGCCAGTAGCCAATTCCTGTTACCGCCAATAAACGAAAAATACTGAGAAGAAGTTTGGCCATATTGTCAGAAATAAAAGGCAGAATATCGTTTAGGCGAGCGCCCCAAGCCATGCCTTTATTTTCAACAAATAACAAGCGAAACCAACCCCAGTCTACAATGGCGTCGCTACCATAAAACGTGAGGGAGTAGTTGAGTTTGATATACATCTTAACGGCTTGGTCCAATACCAAAACGGCAAAAATGATCCAACAAAGTTTACGAATCGGCATCAATTAACGCTGCATGTTTTTTGCTTCAATACTAAGGGTTGCATGCGGTACTAGCTTCAGGCGTTCTTTGTTGATGAGTTTACCCGTTACACGGCAAACGCCATAGGTTTTGTTTTCAATGCGTATAAGCGCATTTTTTAAGTCTCGAATAAACTTTTCTTGACGCAATGCTAATTGTGTATTCGCCTCTTTGGACATAGTCTTTGATCCTTCTTCAAATGCCTTAAACGTGGGAGCAGTATCATCGGTGCCGTTGTCCCCGTCGTTCATGTAAGCACTTCTGATAAGTTCAAGATCGTGCTTTGCCTTTGCAATTTTTTCTTCGATTAAGCTCTTGAACTCCTCGAGGTCTTTATCACTATATCGGTTTTTTTGTTCCATAATATTAGGTTGTTATGATTTGACCATTGCTACCTGTGTGTGCAACGAATCAAACGTTAGTTCGATAGCTTCGCTACTCACATCTTTAACTACATTTATGGTTGTAGCTAAAATTTCGCGCTGAATATACGCTTTGTTTTCATTTAAAACAGCGTTTAACTCCTCACTTTCTTTAAGTGTAACTTCTATTTTGTCTGTTACCTCAAAGCCAAGGTCTTTGCGCATATTCTGTAATCTATTTACAAATTCGCGCGCCATGCCTTCCAAACGAAGGTTTTCATTCATTTGGATGTCAAGTGCTACTGTAACACCTTGTTCTGAAGCTACCAACCATCCCGCCACATCTTTTGTGCTGATTACAACGTCGTTAGCTTCTAAAATAAGCTTTTCATTGTTTATTTCTAAGGCTAGTGACCCATCTTTTTCAAACGCTTGTATTTGTGCTTCGTTAAAATTTTGAATGGCTTGCGCAACAAGCCTCATATCTTTGCCAAAACGTGGTCCTAGTGTTTTAAAGTTTGGCTTGATTTCTTTAACCAAAATAGATGAAGTGTCGTCTAATAATTCTACTTTCTTAACATTCACCTCGGCGGCAATAAGTGCCGATACTGCCTCTACTTGTTGGCGTTCCTCTGCATCCAAAACTGGAATCATGATACGCTGTAAGGGTTGGCGTACCTTGATTTTTTCACGCTTACGCAACGACAACACCAAAGAAGTAATCTTTTGTGCGCGTTGCATTTTTTGTTCCAGTGCAGGGTTGATAACCTCTACATTTGATGTTGGGTACAATGACAAGTGTACCGAAGAAACTGCCTCGCGTTTGGTTATGCCATTCAAGTCTTGGTAGAGCCTGTCGGCATAGAATGGCGCAACAGGTGCCATCATTTTTGATATGCTCAATAAAGATTCATAGAGGGTTTGGTACGCAGCAATTTTATCTGCCTCATAGCTTCCCTTCCAAAAACGTCTTCGGCACAAACGCACATACCAATTGCTTAAATCCTCCGTCACAAAATGGGTTATGGCGCGGCAGGCCCTTGTGGGCTCATAAGCATCAAAAAATTGCGTAGTTTTTTGAACCAAACTATGCAATTCCGACAAAATCCACTGATCAATTTCTGGTCGTTCAGAAACTGGTATTTCTTTTTCAGTAAAAGTAAATCCGTCAATATTGGCATAAAGAGTAAAGAACGAATAGGTATTATAAAGTGTTCCAAAAAATTTACGTCTTACTTCTTCGATTCCCTCTAAATCAAATTTAAGGTTATCCCACGGATTGGCGTTGCTAATCATGTACCAGCGCGTAGCATCAGGGCCGTATTTTTTTAATGTTTCAAATGGATCTACGGCATTACCCAATCGCTTGGACATTTTCTGCCCATTTTTGTCTAGCACAAGCCCGTTGGACACTACATTTTTATAGGCAACCGAATCAAAAACAAGGGTTGAAATGGCGTGAAGGGTGTAAAACCAGCCTCTTGTTTGGTCAACGCCTTCTGCGATATAATCCGCTGGAAATGTGGTGCCCTCGTCAATTTTTTCTTTGTTTTCAAATGGATAGTGCCATTGGGCATAAGGCATTGCCCCCGAATCAAACCAAACATCAATAAGGTCATTTTCTCTGTACATGGGTTTGCCTGATTGGCTTAAAAGCACCAGCTCATCTATGGTGTCTTTGTGTAAATCTACACGCTCATAATTACGTTCCGACATATCTCCGGTAACAAAATCAGTCAATGGGTTTGTTATCATCAGCCCAGCAGCAACCGCTTCTTCAACGGCTTCCTTTAATTCTTCAACAGAGCCAATCACTCGGGTTTCATCGCCATCAGAAGTGCGCCAAATAGGCAATGGAATACCCCAAAAACGGGAGCGTGACAAGTTCCAATCGTTTGCGTTTGCTAGCCAATTTCCAAAGCGTCCCTCACCCGTTTTAGCAGGTTTCCACTGAATGGTTTGATTTAACTCAACCATGCGGTCTTTATGGTCCTGTACTTTAATAAACCAAGAGTCAAGTGGATAGTATAATACGGGTGCATCAGTGCGCCAACAATGCGGATAGCTGTGTACGTATTTTTCTACTTTAAAAGCTTTGTTTTCTTTTTTTAAGCGAATTGCGATTTCCACATCTACCGATTTTTCTGGGGCTTCTCCCTCTGGATAATATTCGTTTTTAACAAAATTTCCGCCAACCAATCCTACTTCTGGTCTAAGCTTTCCTTGTAAGTCCACCAGCGGAACGGGATTTTCATTTTCGTCCAATACTAGTAAAGGGGGTATAGGCGGTACGGCTTCCTTAGCAACTTTAGCGTCGTCAGCACCAAAAGTAGGTGCGGTGTGTACTATTCCTGTTCCATCGTCTGTAGTAACGTAATCCCCCAAAATAACACGAAAGGCATTGTCAGCGTTTTGATACGGAAGTGGTGCTTCTGTCCAAAGCTGCTCGTATTGAATTCCAACCAAATCAGCGCCAACAATATCTTGCTCTATCCAAAACGGTATGTTTTTATCGGCCTTGTCGTAAGCGTCTAAATCACGTTGCGACTCAACCTGCTGGTATTTTTTTCCAAACTGTTTTGAAAGTAATTTTTTTGCAAGCAGCACTCGAATGGGCTTGTCCGTGTACTGGTTAAACGTCTGTACAACTACATAATAAATTTTTGGTCCTACCGTAAGCGCAGTATTTGAAGGCAAAGTCCAAGGTGTAGTTGTCCAAGCCAAAATATACAGTGGCAAGCTGCCTTTGAGTCCTTCGGGAAGTGAGGAGTTTTTGGTTTTAAACTGTGCTGTTACAGATGTATCGCTTACGTCGCGATAACACCCTGGCTGATTTAGTTCGTGTGAGGACAATCCCGTTCCTGCCATAGGCGAATACGGCTGAATGGTATACCCTTTGTAAATCAGTCCCTTTTTGTAAAGTGATGCCAACAACCACCAAACCGATTCCATATATTTTGAGGTGTAGCTAATATATGGATCTTCCATATCTACCCAATATCCCATTTTTTTGGTAAGGTCATTCCACACATCTGTATAGCGCATTACGGCTTCTCTGCAAGCCTTGTTGTATTCCGAAACGCTAATAGTTTTACCAATATCTTCTTTGGTAATACCAAGTTCTTTTTCTACACCAAGTTCTACTGGAAGTCCGTGCGTGTCCCAACCCGCTTTGCGTTTTACTTGAAATCCCTGTTGGGTTTTATAACGACAAAAAATATCTTTAAGTGCACGTGCCAACACGTGGTGAATTCCTGGCAGTCCGTTAGCAGACGGCGGACCTTCGAAAAACACAAACGGCGGTCTTCCTTCGCGGGTGTCAATGCTCGCCTCAAAAATGAGGTGTTCGTCCCAAAATGAAGCGATTTCTTCAGCTGCGGCTACTAAATCAAGATGTGAGTAGGTTGGAAACAAAATCTTGCACTAAAATTATGCATGCGAAAGTAACCAATTTAGGGCAAAATGTTGTGTTGTTATGTTGGCGAATCGCTACAATTCATACCTTAATACAAGCTTTGCGTTTCTGCCAGGCGCAGAAATCCCCGATGCAAATTCTCGATAGTGCGTATCCCAAAGGTTATAAATTCCGCCTGAGAGGTTTATCTTATCGCTTAATGGAAGTGCAAATTGCACATCCCAGCGATGCCATGTGGGTGTGCCTGCAAACGAGCCGTTTGCAAGCACAGGTGTTTCTTCAAGCCCATCTTCCCCCCAAGGGCTGTAGGTTTCTGGCATTTTGCGCTGCGCATGATGCCATTGCACTGAAAGGTCTCCCTTTTGGAGATGCCATTGTATTTTTTGGGTTATAAATAATGGACTTATAGAAGGAAGATTTCCGCTAAAGTTATTGCCAAGTCCTCGGGTATATGTCAGCGATCCATGGTATGCTATTTTGGGTAAAATAATCCATTTACTTTGCGCACTAAATCCATATAATTTCACTACACCAACATTAATGTTTGCCGTAGTTTTTAGTTCGTCTCCAGATTGCAAAACGGTGCTATAATCCAAAGTAGATTTGTCATGCACAACGCTATATGGCCCACGAGCAATATAGTCTTGAACAAAAGCGTAATACCCATTTGTCTCAACAAATGACCCATTATTCCACTGCTTGCGAATACCAATATCAGTACTGTAAATATATTCAGGTTTAAGTTCCAAATTGGGAACACTCAAAATACCTTGATTTTCACGAGTTTTGCCTAAGTCGTCAATGTTAGGTGCTCTAAATCCAGTGGAAAAAAGAGCTTTAAGCTGCCATTGTGTGTTGGGTTTATAACTATATCCAAAGGTTACATTTGACGAATGATGCTTTTGATAGGCATACGCCAATCTTGCATCAATAAGTGCCTGCTCTGTCCATGCGGCATCCAGTTCAGTAACGGTATGTCTTGCGCCAAAACTCAATGTGCTTTTCAGGTTGATATCATGCCTGTAATCCACATAACCAGCAAAGGTGGCGTAAGTGCTTCCGCCACTTGGATAGCGTGTTGGAATAGTTGTTTTTGATTTTAGCCCAATTATTTCATTGGCAAACATATATAACTCTTGAGCAAATGCTGATGAGCGTACTTGGTTGTGTGTCATTTCTAATCCATACGACCAATCGCGCCCTTTTTGTCTTTCGGCTTTAAAATCAGCATTAAGGCTAAACACGGTAAGTTGTTCTCGTTGTGTTTCTCTGTTTAGGCTTGCAAATTTTCGTTTGATTCTAGACTCTTCTAAAAATTGGATAGCAGCAATAATTTTTCCCGAATGTAGCCATGGCTTGTTGCCAACAAAGCTAATTTGTGGTGAAATCAGCAACCGTTTTTGAGGGCCGTACTCCCAACGTGCAAATCGCAAAGCGTCGTCTGTGGTTTCTGAAAGTTTATCAAATCGTGGGATATTTCCAGATTCAGAGCCCTGTAGATTAAGCGTAAATTTAATACCATTGGTAGTATGATAAACCCATTTTTGCAAAATATCTACTTGCTCGTATCCTGAGTTCCGCTGCAGATTTGGGTTGTTATTTTTGGAAGGTAAAGCCTTATAATTTGTATCTGAATTTTGGGAATATTCAAATACTTTACCCCAATTATCATACCCGTGCACCCGCCGTTTTCCCATAACAATATCGCCAAATTGGGAATAGGAAACCTGCTGAAAAACTGCCCACTTTGGTGCGCTGTATTCTATTACTGTCGATTGTTTAGAGGTGTTTTGCACAAAGGTATAAGACGATGAGCCCGCAATGCGCAGCTTTTTATTTTGATTGATGAGTGGGGTCCGCGTATAAAAATGAATGACCCCTCCCAGCGCATCCGAGCCATAGCCTACAGAAGAAGGTCCAAAAATAACTTCGGCTCTGCTTAAGCTAAGCGGATCAACAGAAAGGGCATTGTGAACATGTCCCGACCTAAAAATCGCGTTGTTAAGTCGTACCCCGTCTACAACCAAAAGCACCCGATTTGCCTCAAAACCGCGCAACACCGGGCTTCCCCCGCCGCCTTGCGATTGCTGTACCCGAACACCTGGAACTTCCCGGAGTAAAACCGCAGTGTTTTCGGGACTTATTTGGGCTATTTCTTGCTCACTTATGATACTCACTTGTTGCGCCAAGCGCTGTTTTTTGTCCGTAGAACGAGAAACCGACAGTACGATTTCGCCAAGTTGTTCCGTGTTGGGTGTCATCCAAATTACTTGGGCAGATTTGATGTGACTTTTTTGAAGCGTTTGCATTTTATAGCCCATATGATAAAAGGATAATGATGCGTCAGTATCAAAACCATCTAACTGTGCTTTTCCGTTTTTGGCAGTAGTTTCTAGATGCGATTTCTCTGTGTCGAAAATACTTACTCCAGCAAGTACCTCGTGGGTGACAACATCTTTTACAACAACCTGTTGCCCCGCGCTGCATATTGCGAAACATAAAAAAACCGCATTAACTAAAAACTTCATACAACACATCTAATGATTTGGGCATTCTGAACGACTGTACATGCAATTGATAATACCGCATAAGAAGTTTCAACAATGCTCTTCGTTGTTTGGCAGTAGCCAAAATCGTGTCCACCTCATCAAATTTCGTACCTAAATAGGATTTTAAGAGGATTACTTCCTCTCCCGACACACACTCATTGCTATTTTTATGTTCGCAAAACTGTCCGTTTTGTATATCAAAGTAGGGCTTTGAAATATTTGAAACATCAGGGTAAAACCCTAAATATTTGGTGAGTTGTATCAAAATATATATATGCAAATTTGCCGTTTTATCGTGGGTATCAAGCCAGATAAGTGAATGTTCCAAAAAATGGTAAAGCGATGTGTTTTCTTCTTCCTCTCTTAATACCGAACGCAACACTTCTGCCAAAAACATACAAATACTCGATTTGGCAATGTCGGTTGTAATAGTCTTGTAAGGGTGTATAATCTTAGCCGACTTTAACACAGAAAGTCCCGTGCGTTTAGGCGTAGTCGCTACAAATTCCAGTTGTGTGAGTGGTTGAAACATCCCCATTGAAAATGTTTTTTTTCGCTTCGCTGACCGAACTCCATTAACGACGTATGCCCGTAGTCCTAGTTGCTGTGTGTAAGCATTTAAAATCACACTTGTTTCGCCGTATTTAGTCGCGTGGAGTACAATTACTTTGGTGGGTTGTTCCATCAGTTTACAATCATCACTTTTTTAACGGCACTATCAAGTCCGTCTTTCGATGAAACAAAAATGAGGTAAACTCCCGAACGAACACGTTGCCGCGAAAAAGAACGTAAGTCCCAGCTGATACTGCCGCCCTTACTCGTAATGTCATAGACAAGGTTTCCTGCAATATCAGTAATTTTTACGCGAGCGTCTTGCTGCAATCCTCTCACCACTAAGTTTCCTGTATAGTTGGGTCTAACGGGATTTGGAAAAACGCTTACTTCAGATAACTTTTCAGACTCGGCGTAGGCATCTCCTTGAAAAACAACCATGCCGTTAGACGTTCCCAAATACACTTTCCCATTGGCATTATCAATGCCAATGGTTTTAACGGAAGAGTTAGGTAGCGGGCTGTTCTCTTTCGTAAAATGCTGTAAAATTTCTGTTCCACTTGAATTTAGCAAGAAAACGCCTGAATTTGCCGTGCTTACCCATTTTTGATTATTTCCATCAACTTCAATATCTGTAATAAGCTGTCCTGAAAGAAGTTCGCGAAGGTTTCCATCATCTTCTACCACAATCGTTCGCAGTTGTGATTCAGGTTCAAAAAATTGGTTCGGTGCGTAGAGTACTGCAATACCATCTCGTGTTCCAACCCAAAGGCGGTTATCTTTGTCCAATCGGATGCTGCGCACGTCATCAGAAGGCAATCCAAACTCACCCCCCATAAGGCGCTTCATTTGCGGTGGTGATTGGGTAATATCAACTCCTATGAGTCCACTATTTATCCCTCCAAAAAAAATGATTTTGTCCTCATATAGTTCCATATTTGAATAGCCAGATTCTTTGGTGTAGTTTAAGACAACCTCTGACAAATCATAAGACGTCCATTGTCCTGAAGGGTTGCGTTTTTTTAATCCTTTTTGTACAAAACCCGTTATTGACCAAAGGTTTCCGCCATCGTCCACGATGGCATCCCGAACACGAATGCTTACATAGTTCGGTCCTTCAAAAGAAAGACTTTCTAGACCACTATTGGTTTGATTCCATAACTCTAATGGCGTATTGTCTTCAAGTGGTACTATTCCTCTATGATAAGAGCAGGCATAGAGTGTGCCAACCATAGACGGGTGCGCCACTACACGGACAAAACTTTCCACATCAAAAAGCGATTTGTTGCTGATATTATCCCATCGCTCGTTGTAATAATGACTTAGTCCATATTTTTCTAATGGATATGGATTATAAAACAAGCTATAATCACCATGGGAAATCCACAATTCATTTGCTAAAGACTCGATATCAAAAATGTTGTTTCGTAACGGTCCTTTAGGGCTTACAAATTTATCACCCTCGTATGCAGTATGTCGAATTAATCCTTCAGAGGATGTGCCAATCCAAAGTTCATTATTTGCGTAAACTCCAAATGTAAACGTATTGGGTTTTACTCCGTCAATATCGGCTATGGTTTGTGTTGTTTCAAATGCCTTATCTACATCATACAATCGGTTTGAAGTCGTAATAACAATGCCATTTTCGTGTGGAGCAATATGTTTTGCTTTTCCCGAAAAACGTTTCTTTTCTGTTACACTATCGTGTAGTTGAAAAAAAGAAACTGCATTTGCTTCGTCTCTTGCGCCATAAAGCATGTTGTCTTGCATCCATAGAGCAATCCAGTTTCCAACGGCATGTTGCTCCCAATTAAAAAATTCAAGTTTGTTCGTATCACTAAGCAGGGTTCTATACACCCCTTGCGGGGTGGCGGCGTATATATAATCCTCAAAAACGACCACTTGATTTACACGAATCCTTGCGCCTAATGGCCCAAAATAATAGGTGTCGCCAAACTCCATCGTTGTGGGATTAAGCTCTACTATACCAAATCCGGTTGCCAAATAAACTGCATTTTGGTGGGGATATAATTGGTTGATTTGCTTTTTGTCAGGATTAACTGAGGTATTTCGATCAATGGAGTTGTCAAGGTCAATTTTTTTTGTGTCAATATCAATCTTGGCAATCATCCCGTTTTCAAACCCTGCAATTATGGAATTGTCGTAAACGGCTAATGCAGAAAAATTGTCTCCCGAAAGCCCATCAACAGTGTTAATGGTTTCTGTCTTGTTTAAATTTGGATCATATTTAAAAAGGGCGCTTTCAGCGGCCACAATCAGGGTCTCATTATAAACTATTCCAATAGTGGTGTTATAATAGGAATACATGGATTCCCACTGCTTGTTTTGTCCCCAACAGATTGATACACCAAATAAAGCAAAAAAAAGAACGCGCAACAAAAGAAACTTCATCATAAACAAAACGGTAAACGCGCCGTTGTAGTATGCTACACAACCCCCTGCGCGAGCATGGCATCAGCCACTTTTACAAATCCTGCAATGTTGGCGCCTTTTTCGTAATTAATGGTTTTGTTTTCTGTGCCATACAACACACAAGAATTGTGAATATCTTCCATAATATCCTTTAAGCGATGATCTACTTCATCTCTTGTCCAACTATAGCGCAATGAGTTTTGTGCCATTTCAAGTCCAGAAACAGCTACTCCCCCCGCATTGGATGCTTTTCCAGGAGCGTAAAGCACATGGTTTGCATGAAACTGTGCAGTCGCACCAGGGGTTGAGGGCATATTTGCTCCTTCACTAATACAGTAACATCCGTTAGAAATTAGTGTTTTGGCATCAGTTTCCGTTAATTCGTTTTGAGTAGCACACGGCATTGCAATTTCGCAGGCTACGGTCCAGGGCTTTTCCTCTCTGTGAAAACTTGCGGAAGGATATTTTTCAATGAATTTGTGAATCCGTTGACGTCGTACATTTTTTAGTTCCATGATGTATGCCAGCTTTTCATGGTCAATACCATCTGGGTCATGAATAAATCCTGAAGAATCTGAAAGTGTCAACACTTTTGCACCAAGTTGAATGGCTTTTTCGGCAGCATATTGTGCCACGTTACCAGATCCTGAAATAACCACCTTTTTACCGTCAAAGCTTTCATCTTTGACTTTCAACATATTTTGTGCAAAATATACAGCTCCGTATCCTGTAGCTTCGGGGCGGATAAGTGAACCGCCCCAAGAAATACCTTTTCCGGTCAATACCCCCGTAAATTCATTTTTTAATCGTTTATACTGCCCAAACATATAGCCAATCTCTCGACCGCCAACACCAATATCACCTGCAGGAATATCTCTGTTAGGACCAATATGACGAAATAATTCAGTCATAAAACTTTGGCAAAAACGCATCACCTCCGCATCAGATTTTCCTTTTGGATTAAAATCGGCACCGCCTTTTCCGCCGCCCATGGGAAGTGTAGTCAAGGCATTTTTAAATACTTGCTCAAAAGCTAAAAACTTTAAAATGCTAAGATTGACTGACTCATGAAATCGCAAACCGCCTTTGTAAGGGCCTATAGCTGAATTCATTTCAATTCGGTACCCTCTGTTTACTCTAATTTCTCCACTATCATCAATCCATGGAACACGAAACATAACCACACGTTCTGGTTCTGCCATTCGCATAAGGATATTTTTGCCATGATATATATCATTTGCAACTACGTAGGGTATTACGTTTTGTGCTACTTCAGAAACAGCCTGCATAAACTCAGGCTCATTGTTGTTACGTCGGCTAACCTCTTGTAAAAAGTTATCAATAATTTTTTTCATAGTTGATGATTTGGAATGTAAATATAATTTATTTAACTCAAAGCTTGAGCTAAATCGGCAATCAAGTCATCGCTGTCTTCAATTCCAACACTAAGGCGGATAAGACTATCTGTAACTCCTGTTTTTTCTCGTTTTTCTTTTGGGATGGACGCGTGTGTCATGCTTGCGGGGTGTCCTGCAAGGCTTTCTACCCCACCCAACGATTCGGCAAGGGTAAACACTTGTAAGGACGAAACAATATCAACTGCTTTTTTGAGGCTGCTATCTTTATGGAGAAACGAAATCATGCCACCAAAATCATCCATTTGCGCTTTTGCCACATCGTGATTGGGGTGAGTTTCAAGTCCAGGCCAATACACTTTTTCAACATCAGAATGCTGTGCCAAAAACTCAGCAATTGCGCGTCCGTTTTCGCAATGGCGTTGCATACGCACGTGAAGTGTTTTAATTCCTCGTAGTACCAGAAAAGCATCCATAGGCCCGGGAACCGCGCCACTGGCATTTTGAATAAATGCCAACCGTTCGGCAAGGTCAGTATCATTTAAAACTAAAACTCCTAAGACTACATCGCTGTGTCCACCCAAGTATTTCGTTGCGGAGTGCATCACAATATCTGCTCCTAGCTCCAAAGGGCGCTGCAAATAAGGCGAAGCAAACGTATTATCCACGGCTAGCAATAACTTATGTGTATTGGCAAGTGCCGCCATGGCTTTGATATCAATCACTTGCATGAGCGGATTGGTTGGCGTTTCTACCCAAAGCAATTTGGTGTTCGTATTGATGTGCTTTTCAACTTGTGTAATATCGCCCATGGGCACAAAATGAAATGTGATACCATAGAGTGCAAATACCTTATTAAAAAGACGGTACGTGCCTCCATATAAATCATTTGTTGAGATGACTTCGTCGCCAGACTGTAGCAATTTAATTACGGCATCAATCGCTGCCATGCCCGATGCAAATGTGAGTCCATGCTTGCCAGACTCGATGCTTGCGAGCGATGCTTCTAAAGCAGAACGCGTAGGATTATGCGACCTACTATACTCATAACCAAGGTGTTCACCTGGCTTTGTTTGCGCATAGGTTGAAGTAAGATACACTGGCGGCATCACCGCTCCAAAAGCTTTGTCAGGCTGTTGTCCCCCATGAATGGTGCGGGAGTTGAATTTTAACTTTTTATTTGCCATGGCTTAATTTTAAACAAATGTACTTTTTGTCCCTTAAGTGCGCAAAACGAAAACAAATTAAATAAAATGCGTCCGTTTATTTTTAAACTACACTCTCTTATTCACAATAATTTCCTAACCTTTGTACCACTATGGAAAACACATTTCTTTACCTATCTAGTTGTAATACTTGTATGCGTATTATCAACTCGTTGGGCATTCAAAACGCCGCTTATCTACAAGACGTAAAACAGCATAAGGCTACCGCTAAACAATTGGACTTTTTATATAATTACACAAACAGTTATGAAGCGCTTATAAACAAGCGCGGTAGGGTATATGCCCAACTGAAAAAAGAAGGTGCTGATTTTACTGAAGCTATTTACAAGCAATTATTGGAGCAAGAATACAGTTGCCTTAAGCGACCTATATTGATATGGAACAATAAGGTGTTCTTGGGAAATAGTAAGGATACGATAGAGCAGATGAAACATGCATTGAATGGATAAACGAAGCCTTGCCCTATTAGCTGCCTTTGGGGCAACCACAATATATGGCCTAAACCATACCATTGCCAAAGAAGTAATGCCCATCTATATTCAAGGGTTTGGTTTTGTGCAAGTTCGCCTTTTGGGGGCAGCAGGTTTATTTTGGCTGGTAAGTCTTTTTATTCCACAACAAAAAATTGACCGAGCTGATTTTCCTAAGATGTTACTTTGTGCGCTTTTGGGTATGGTCGTAAATATGCTATGCTTTTTTAAGGGGATTGAGCTTTCAACGCCCATTAACAGCGCTGTACTTATAACCATTACGCCCATATTGGTATTTGTGTTTTCAGCAATTCTCATAAAAGAGCGACTATTACTTCCAAGAATTGCTGGTGTAATATTGGGCTTTATAGGTGCTTTGGTTTTAATTGTTTTTGGGAATGAAATACGCTTAGATGCTCCAAATATTCCTTTAGGAAATACACTTTTTGTAATTAATGCATCTACGTTTGGAATGTATTTGGTTTTAGTGAAATCATTGTCGGCAAAATACACTACTGTGCATCTGTTAAAGTGGTTGTTTTTATTTGGTTTTATAATGGCCTTGCCCATAAGCTATCCTGAGTTTAGTGAGGTTTCTTGGAGCACCTTACCCTTTGAGGCAATATGGCGATTTGGCTATGTAATAGTTGGAACTACATTTATGACTTACCTGCTCAATGTATATGCGCTCAAGCAACTCAAGGCAAGTACGGTTGGGGTGTTTACATATTTACAGCCATTGATTGGCATTGGTTATGCCATTCTGGTTGGCGCAGATGGTCTAACAGTATATAAACTTGTTGCTGGTAGTGTGGTATTGCTTGGTGTTTATTTGGTAACTAAACGGTATCAAACAAAAAGCTAATAGGCTTTGTCTTCTCCTCTGATCATGTTTAGCACTGTCCGTATGATGATTTTAATATCAAGTGCAAATGACCAATTACGAATATAGAAGATATCGTATTTCACACGATGCTTCATTTCAATATCACTTTCAATTCCGCCTCTAGCACCACTTACTTGCGCCAATCCTGTAATTCCTGGCTTAAGGTACATTCGCTTAGAATATTCCTTAAATATATTGCTATAATATTTGTTTTGTGAAGTCAGGTTTGGTCGTGGACCGACTACAGACATATGCCCAAAAAAGACATTGAAAAATTGTGGTAACTCGTCAATACTAGTTTTACGAATAAATCTTCCTATACGTGTAGTTCTTGCATCATTTCTTAATGCTGCTTTTTCGGTACTATTATTTACTGTCATAGACCGAAACTTGATGCATGGAAACATTTTTCCGTAGCGCCCAGGTCTTTTTTGAATAAAAAATATTGGACCTTTGGAATCTAGCATTATTACAATCCCTAAAAATGGAACAAACCATGACAAAAAGACAACAATTACAAGTAGAGAAAAAAAGACATCAAATATTCTTTTATAAAACTTTTTTGATATGGAATCAAGTGGGCTAATCCTGTGTCTTATAACTTGCGTAAGTCCAAAAAAACGTGCGTTGCTTCCAGTAATTGGAAAGTCATACCTTGCTATTAAGCGAATTTTGTTCTCTTTATCCCACCCCAAATTTATAATATGCTCTTTTGATTTTTTAAGCATTATTTCAAAAGGAATAAAAATGGTGCTAATTCTATTTTTTTGAACTGCTTCTTTTAATTTGTCAATTGCTTTCTCTTCGAACAATTCATTGTTACCGATGACTGGTTCATAACCCGTTCTTTTTAACTCTTGAATATCTTGAATAAAACGGCTTCCTGTTTTAGAGTCGTAAACAAGAATTTTCTTTTGGAATGTTTGCGATGTTTGCCTCAACCAAAACAGCATGCTAATTGTAATTGCTTTTGTAACAAATATTACTAAGAAGAAAAAACCTATTACATAAGGAGATAAGCTTGCAACATTGGAAAAAAATAAACTACTTAAATAGGTAATAATCGAAAAAAGAGCACAAGAAAAAATAAAGCGCTGAAGTTGCTTGGTATAGGTTAGGTTTCGCTCATAATAGTAGAGCTTAGCAGCCAATGCACTCATGCTCCAAATCAAAATAATTGTCCCAAAAAGTACATGGAATACATCTGGGTTTAGAACAACATAACGATAAAGAAAAACGTATAGAAAGCTCAAAGAGATCCCCAACTCAAAAAGCAAGAAGGGTGCATATAAAAATAGTGGGATACGTTGAGTAAAGGTGTTCAATATAAAAAGGTTAGTAAGAATAAAACGAGCTATGGGGCTTCTTATTGTGCGGTATTAGGTTTTAAAAAATGTAAAATCACGGTGTTCAACTTTTTTTAATTCCTCTTTTGTTAAGGATTTAAAATACGCAAAGGTTCGTTGCATGCCTTCTTTACGCCCAATGTTGGGTTTCCAGTCCAAAATCTCTTTTGCTTTGGTAATGTCGGGCTTGCGCTGCAAGGGATCGTTTTTGGGCAGCGGTTTAAATACTATTTTTTGGTCTGTCCTGGTCAGATCAATAATCTCCTTAGCAAAGTCTAAAATGGATATTTCATCGGGGTTGCCAATGTTTACTGGCAAGTGATACTCGCTCATAAGCAACCGATATATGCCTTCAATTTCATCCTCCACAAAACAAAAAGAGCGCGTTTGCGAACCATCGCCAAAAACCGTCAGGTCTTCGCCCCTTAGGGCTTGTCCCATAAAAGCAGGAATAACACGGCCGTCGTTTAGTCGCATTCTGGGACCATAGGTGTTAAAAATACGTACAATGCGCGTATCCACGCCGTGATAGCGGTGATACGCCATCGTGATGGACTCTAAATAGCGTTTTGCCTCATCATAAACCCCGCGAGGACCAATGGTGTTTACATTGCCGAAATAATCTTCTGTTTGTGGGTGTACAAGTGGGTCGCCATAGATTTCTGATGTAGAGGCTACCAAAATACGAGCGTTTTTGGCACGTGCCAAGCCTAGCGCATTGTGTGTGCCCAGCGCGCCAACTTTTAAAGTTTGAATGGGTATTTTAAGGTAATCTATTGGACTGGCAGGTGAAGCAAAGTGAAGGATATAGTCTAAGTCCTCCGCAATATCTATAAATTTACACACATCGTGATGAACAAAGCTAAAATTTGGGTTTTCTTCCAAATGCGCAAGGTTAGACATGGCCCCTGTAATCAGGTTATCCATACCAATAACGGCAATATCGTTTGCCAATAGCTTGTCGCATAAATGCGAACCTAAAAATCCTGCTGCGCCGGTAACTAGTGCTCTTTTCATCTGCCAATGGAATAATAGCTAAACCCGAGAGATTCCATTTCTTTGGGGTTATAAATGTTACGTCCGTCAAAAATAACGTTTCCTTTAAGGGCACTCTTAAGCTTCTCAAAATCTGGATTTCTAAAGGCGTGCCACTCTGTGCAAATCAGTAACGCATCTGCGTCCTTAACCACATCCATCATACTTGATGCGAAAGAAATATTGTCGCCCAATTTTGCCTTGACATTTTCAATGGCTTCTGGATCAAAAGCGGTGATGCTAGCACCAACCAGAAGCAGTTTTTCGATCATATATAAGGCAGGTGCTTCCCGAATATCATCTGTATTGGGCTTAAACGCAAGCCCCCAAAGGGCAATTTTTTTGCCCTTTAAACTCCCGTCAAAGTGTTGCTCCATTTTCGGGAACAATATTGTTTTTTGTTTTTCATTTACTTCAATGACACTGTCCAAAATAGCAAAATGGTGTGCTGCATCTTTTCCCGATTTATGTAATGCCTTTACATCTTTAGGAAAACAGGATCCGCCATAACCAATGCCGGGGAATAAAAACCGTTTTCCGATGCGTTCGTCCAATCCCATCCCCATACGCACATCATCTACATTGGCACCTACTTTTTCACAGTAATTGGCAATTTCGTTCATATAGGTAATTTTAGTTGCTAAAAAAGCGTTGGCGGCATATTTGGTCAGCTCCGCAGATTTAATGTCCATAAATACAATCGGGTTGCCGGAGCGCACAAAGGTTGTATAAAGCTTTTCCATGGCATTTTTGGCGCGTTCTGACTCCACCC
Organism: Flavobacteriaceae bacterium UBA7446; assembly: GCA_002478685.1. GTDB lineage: Bacteria > Bacteroidota > Bacteroidia > Flavobacteriales > Flavobacteriaceae > UBA7446. The sequence goes on along the minus strand of DLPY01000054.1, from coordinate 1,405 downwards.
CAACTACTATTCTGTCTGGCTTCATAAAGTCTTCCACGGCAAAGCCTTCGCGTAAAAATTCAGGATTAGAGACCACGTCAAAAGGAACGTCTGTTTTGGCTTTTAGCACCGCTTTTACTTTTTCCCCAGTACCAACAGGGACAGTGCTTTTACCAACAATAATTTTGTAATCTTTCATCAAGTCGCCAATTTGATTGGCAACCCGCAATACATAAGATAAATCGGCAGAACCATCTTCGTCTTCAGGGGTGGGTAGCGCTAAAAAGATTATCTCCCCGTGTTCAACGCCCTCTTTTATGTTTGTAGAAAAATGAAGTCTGCCTGCTTTAATATTTCTTTCAAAATAAGTTTCTAGGTGCGGCTCATAAATAGGCACTTCTCCATTTTGCATCTTTTCCACTTTAGCCTTATCGATGTCAATGCACAGTACATCATTACCCGCCTCTGCCAAACAGGTTCCAGTAACGAGGCCTACATAGCCCGTGCCTACTACGGTTATTTTCATGTGTTAAATTTGGTTTTCCAAGAATTATAAATTTCTACAAATGTATCATTTAAAGATTTAGTTATTTTCCAATTTGGATAATGTAATTTCATTTTGCCCAAATCAGAAATATAACAAATGTGGTCGCCTTGTCTGTTTACGTCAGAATATTCATATATCATTTTTATTCCTGAAATGGATTGAATTAGTTCAAATGCTTCTAAAATAGAAATAGAGTTTTCTCTTCCCCCTCCAATGTTATACACTTCTGCAATTCTTGGCGCATTTATAAACTCCTTAATAAAGGACACAACATCATGTGAGTGTATATTGTCCCTAACTTGCTTGCCTTTGTATCCAAAAATGGTGTACTTTTTTTGTTCAAGGTTGCATTTAATTAAATAACTTAGAAATCCATGAAGCTCAACGCCGGAGTGGTTTGGTCCTGTCAAACAGCCTCCTCTAAGTACACAACTTTTCATTCCAAAATATCTTCCATATTCTTGAACCATGATATCCGCAGCTACTTTTGATGCCCCAAAAAGAGAGTGTTTGGATTGATCAATTGTAAATGATTCTTTGATGCCTTCTTTATATTTATCATCATCATAATCCCATCGTGTCTCTCTTTCAACCAACTTAATATTGTTTGGAGCATCTCCATAGACTTTGTTTGTTGACATATGCACAAAAATTGTTTCCGGATTTGACAGTCTAGTTGCTTCTAATAAATTCAGTGTCCCAACTGCATTTACATCAAAATCATCAAAGGGTCTTGACGCTGCTAAGTCATGGCTAGGTTGAGCTGCAGTATGAATTAAAACATCTGGGGTTATTTTTGCAATTTCTTTTAAGACGCCTTGCCTATTTCTAATATCAAGTTCAATATGTTCAAAATTTTTATATGCTTTAATAAGCCTA
>DLPY01000007.1 GCA_002478685.1 Flavobacteriaceae bacterium UBA7446 | reverse complement strand
GAAAAAGTCCTGACTCATTAACCCCTTCAAAATTATATCAAACTGATATTACTTTATATGCAAAAGATGAATTTGATAAAAACATAGTCAAATTTACATACACTAAAGCATTTCCAGTCAATTTAGGTGGTATAGATTTCAATTATAGGCAGTCTGGTGAAATTGAAACGACTTTTGAATTTGCTTTCTCTCAATTACTTGTGGAGTTGGTATAATTTTTTATCGGGTAAATATAAATAATAATATATGGCTAGACAAATACAATCTCCCGGTGTAGAAATTAAAGAAATTGATCAAAGTTTAAGACCAGTGTTACCAGCTGGTACAAATGTTTTGGTTACTGGTTTTTCAGATAAAGGTCCTACTGATGAAGTTATTCAAGTAACGAGTCAGAGTGAATTTGAACAAATTTACGGTACTCCAAGAACACCTGCTGAAAGGTATTTTTATCACACAGTTAGACCACTTTTTCAATCACCTGCTAATATTTTAACATACAGATTACCGTATGGTACTGATAGGGGTGTTGGATTTGGTAATAATTATGGTGTTTTAGCATATCCGGTAAGTGCTTTTTATGTGGGGGATACAATTACCGGTAGTCTTTCATTTGGAGATCAGTTAAGCACATTATCGCAATCAAATACAGGTGTATTGTATATGTTCGGTAAACCGACTCATATTGAGTTGTCACAAGAGCAATATTTTGATATTTTACAGGAGAAAACATTTGATTTTGAAGATACAAGTACAGCTACAATTGCATCAAGTGCAGATTTAAAAAATGCAGGTTTATTGGTACTCAATAAAGGTCAAACTACAATTGATGATAAGTACCAAGGATTCTATGTTGGAGCCTTGGATAACACCAATCTCAACCCTGCAACAGATTTCGATGGGGTATTAACTGTTGAAACTGTTGCAACATCAGCAACTACAAATAATTACTTAACGTTGCCAGATTCAAGATTAAATTTCTCATTATCATCAATTTCTGATAATAATACAAGTACATTTGGTCAAGACGATGATAGTATTTCCGAAGTTATGGAGAATCTAAGTCAATTTGATATTGATACTAAAGAATTCGACGATACGGTTTCATTAGGTTTATTCAGATTAAGACAATCGCCTTTCAGCCCCGATTCTATAAAACTTGATTTTGTATTGGCTGAAAGTTATGTTGGCTCTCTTGACTACCATAGACAAGTTCAGTCCCAAGATGGTGGTGTACCAAATNGTTTCTATATAGATACAAGAGAAGATCAAACACCTAATATTTCAGTACACACAAATAAATTTATTTCACATGAGGAAGGTACAACTTGGTTAGGTTTAGATGGTTTACCTCTCAATAAAACAAGATTCACATCAACTAAATTTGTTGGTGATAATGCAGAAAGCAATATCAAAACGTTATCTGCACAGTACCATTACTTAAGTAACCCGACTGGAGCAGATTTTGCGACATTGTCATCAATTTTAGTTAATACAACATCTGATTTGAAACCAGCGGATAGTTTATTTGCTGTTGGTGCATATGAAAGTGGTAACCCAAGAGGTAAATCACTCGGGTCAATACCTAAAAAGCTAGATAGATTATTTGATTCTGTGGAGAATGTTGATTTATTTGATATCGATATAACACTTGACGGTGGTTTAACTACAATTAACGCAATGAGAGAAGAACAAGGTGGTGAATTTTTTGATGATACTGCTTCAGTTTCAGCTTTCGATGGCTTTTATACGAGTAATATAATTGATAATTTAACAGAAGAAGCGAAAACATTTAGAAGTAATTGGAATACGGTGTTCCAACGTTTTGGTGAATTTGCTGAAAAACGTAGAAAGGATCACTTATTCATTGCCGATTTGCCAAGACCGGTATTCGTTCAAGGTAGAAACTTCCAAACATTAAATGATCCAGAAAAGAACTTTTCATTAAATGTTCTTAAGCCAATCCAAGCGCATACAAGTATAGTAAATACAAGTTATGCTACTACATATGCTAACTGGGTTAAAGTATACGATTCATATTTAGATGATCAATTCTGGTCACCATTCTCAGGGTTTGCAGCAGCAGCCATGGCAAATACAGATGCAAATTTCCAACCATGGTTTGCACCGGCAGGATTTACAAGAGGTATTGTTACAGGTGTTAATGATTTAGCATTATACCCGAAACAAAAACAAAGAGATCAACTTTATAAGATCTCTACAAATCCAGTTGCGTTCTTCCCAGGCGAAGGTTTTGTAATATTTGGTCAAAAGACATTACTTAAAAAGCCAAGTGCGTTTGATAGAATTAATGTTAGAAGATTATTCTTGAACCTTGAAAAAGCAACAAGACAAACAGTTAAGTTCTTTATATTTGAACCTAATACATTGTTAACAAGAACAAGAGTATTGAATACAATAACACCTATTTTTGATAATGCTAAAAATACAGAAGGATTGTATGATTACTTACTTGTATGTGATGAAAGAAATAATACACCGACGGTAATTGATCAGAACGAACTTATTGTTGACATCTATTTAAAACCGGTAAGAGCTGCAGAGTTTATTTTAGTTAACTTTTATGCAACAAAAACTGGTACAGATTTCAATGAATTAGTTGGTTAAAATATAATTTAA
>DLPY01000019.1:2548-5963 GCA_002478685.1 Flavobacteriaceae bacterium UBA7446 | reverse complement strand
GCAGTACGCTGTTGCGTTCAATATGACGCAAAAAATAGTGCCCTAGCCCTTTTCCTTCTGCTGCGCCTTCGATGATTCCTGGCATATCTGCCATCACAAAAGAAGTAAAATCACGATGTTGTACAATTCCCAAGTTGGGTTTTAAGGTGGTGAACGGATAGTCGGCAATTTTAGGTTTTGCTGAAGTAAGTGCAGCCAATAGCGTTGATTTTCCTGCATTGGGAAATCCAACGAGACCTACATCTGCCAATACTTTTAGCTCAAGTGTAATAGCACGCTCAATACCTTCTTTTCCAGGTTGTGCGTAGCGTGGTGTTTGATTTGTAGGGCTTTTAAAATGCCAATTCCCTCGACCGCCCATACCACCTGCCGCAACTATAACATCTTCTTCAGTTGTAATTTCTACAATACGTTCCCCCGACTCGGAATCCAACACAACCGTTCCCAAAGGCACAGGAATAATTAAATCTTCGCCATCGGCGCCTGTGCTTCTACTCTTACTGCCATGGTGTCCGTGTTCTGCTTTAAAATGGCGTTTAAACTTAAACGAAATTAGCGTCCAAAGGTTTTTGTCGCCACGAACAATCACGTGTCCGCCACGACCTCCGTCGCCACCGTCTGGACCCCCTTTGGCAATGTATTTCTCTCGATGAAAATGTGTAGACCCCTTGCCACCGTTACCTGAACTAACGTGGATTTTTACATAATCTACAAAATTTCCTTCGGTCATTACAGTTGTTCAACAATAGTGGTGAGTTGTTTGGCGATAGATGCAATAGTACCTTCACCGTTTACCGTGTGAAATTTTTCTTGTGCGGTATAATAATCAATAAGTGGTGCGGTTTTTTTGTTGTATTCCGCAAAGCGATTTCGAATTTTTTCTTCGTCCTGATCATCAGCACGACCACTGTCTTTTCCTCTATGTAACAAGCGGGCAACCAAAATATCTTCGGCTACATCAAGGGCTAATGTGGCAGCAATTTCCATATCGTTTTTAGCTAAAAAAGCATCTAATGCTTCCGCTTGAGAAGTAGTGCGCGGAAATCCATCAAAAATAAATCCTGCAGCATCGGGATGCTTGGCAACCTCATCTTCTAACATTTGAATGGTTACCTCATCGGGAACCAAATCGCCTTTATCCATATATCCTTTTGCTAAAACACCCAAAGGTGTTTGGTTTTTGATATTGTACCGAAACACATCGCCAGTTGAAATATGAATCAGGTTAAAGGTGTCTTTTAAAAATTCAGATTGAGTTCCTTTGCCAGCACCAGGTTTTCCAAACAAAATAATATTTTTCATGGGTAATTTTTACTTCGCAAAGATATCCTATTTTGAGCAGTACACCTACTAGATAGACACATTGCAGAATATGCGTACCTTTGTGTGGGTAATGAAGCACATTATTTCTACAGATTTTACCCTCGGGATTTTAGGTGGCGGTCAGCTTGGCAAAATGCTGCTTGACGTTACGCGCCGATGGGATATTCGTACACATGTTCTAGATTCAAACGCAGAGGCATCCGCCCGTAATGGTTGTGACCATTTTGTGGAAGGAGATTTGATGGATTACAACACCGTTATTGAATTTGGGAAGGACGTTGATGTGCTTACCATTGAAATTGAAAGCGTCAATGTTGATGCGTTGTATGCATTGGAAAAACAAGGTATTTTGGTTTATCCAACTCCCACAACGCTAGAGGTTATTCAAAACAAGCGCACTCAAAAAGAATTTTACAGATCGCATAACCTACCAACTGCGCCTTTTTTGTCGTTTCAAAACAAAGATGAACTTGCTGATGCGGTGCAAAAGGGTCGCATTCAGTTCCCATGTATTTGGAAAGCCGCGCGTTTTGGTTACGATGGGTTTGGAGTGAAAAAATTAGATGCTGCTGAAGACGTGCAGGCACTACCCGACAGCGAATGTGTCATTGAAGATTTAGTGCCCATAGCACAAGAAATTTCGGTGATTGTAGCGCGAAGCGCATCTAGTGAAATTGCCTTATACCCTGCTGTTGGCATGGCGTTTCATCCTACAGCAAATCAGGTGGAATTTGTATATCATCCCGCTAAATTAGACGAAACAATTGCCGTGCAAGCTCAAGACATTGCCAAGAAATTAGTTGCTTCATGGGAGCATGTTGGGCTTTTGGCGGTAGAGTTTTTTGTGGATAACAACAATACCCTTTGGATTAATGAAGTAGCACCCCGACCTCACAATAGCGGACATTTGACTATTGAAGGCTGTATTACCTCGCAGTTTGAACAGCACCTCCGCGCTATTTTGGACGCGCCACTTGGAAAAACCGATTTTTACCGCCCAACAATTATGGCAAATGTGGTAGGTCCCCAAAATTTAACAGGGGAATTTTCATACGAAGGCATCGAAACGGTGCTAAGCACCCCGCAAGCTGGACTGCACATTTATGGCAAAAAAACCACCAAGCCCCAACGTAAAATGGGACACATTACCCTAACAGGTGATGATTTAAATACTATTTTTAAAAAAATTAAAGAATTAAAATCTGTACTTCAACTAAAAGCGAAATGATATGAAAGTAGCTGTTATTATGGGAAGCAAAAGCGACTTGCCCGTGATGCAAGATGCCATTGACACCTTAGCATTATTTGAAATAGAAACACACGTTGATATTGTGTCTGCCCACAGAACACCAGAAAAAATGATGCAGTTTGCCACTACGGCACACGAGCATGGCATTGATGTTATCATTGCAGGCGCGGGCGGTGCAGCACATTTACCCGGAATGGTGGCAGCTGCAAGTCCGCTACCCGTAATTGGCGTTCCTGTTAAGTCTTCCAATTCCATTGACGGTTGGGATTCTGTACTTTCTATTTTGCAAATGCCAGGTGGAGTTCCCGTGGCAACTGTTGCACTTAACGGTGCAAAAAATGCAGGCCTATTAGCATGTCAAATTTTAGGGGTAAAAAACCCTGCGCTTAGAGAAGCTATGATAGGCTACAAAGCATCATTGGGAGAAAAAGTGCATCAAAGTGCAAAAGATCTTAATCAAAAGTAAGCGTAAAAATACTTACCAAAAACCACATAATGGGAATAGCTTCCACCCAAAAGGAAGTAAAACCCGTATGACGCTTAGGCGAAGAGATGAAGATGGCAATTACCAAGAGCAAAAGCATTGCCCATTCTACCCAAAGCAGCGCATTTATTTGCACGGTTTTGTATGCCAGAAAAACTGTAACACAAATCAATACGGTTCCCACTATTTTAATACCATGTGTGCCAAAAAGTTGCGGTAAGGTTTTAAGTGTTGGTTCGTCCTTCTGCATATCACGGAGTTCAAAAGGTAAAATAAGGCAAATCATCCACGACAATGCTTTTGCTGAAACCAATACGTATACACTTTTGGGTAAAGCTTCTAGGCTTAGCATGGCGAGT
>DLPY01000019.1:1062-2182 GCA_002478685.1 Flavobacteriaceae bacterium UBA7446 | reverse complement strand
GCCAAAAGGAAGTGCATAGCAAAACGTAAGTATACCAACAAACCCGAAGACAATCCAAATAGAAAGAGGTTGCGACATCAATCCGAAAAAACCTAAAGACAGTGCCAACAAAAAAGGAAAACCTTTTGCAAAGGTTAACGGCTGCTGCCGATATAACACAGGAACAAAAACATGTAAATATTGATATGCCGCCCATCCAAAACCAAAAACAGCAAACTGGAGCGAAACAGAAATCTGAATGCCTTGCTGCAGTGCAAACACACGGCAAAACGCCCATAACGCAAGCGCAACATGAAGGTTAGAAGAAATATAGCGTTGAAGCAATTTGTAGGATGTGAAAGGCAAAAATACCAAATGTGTTAATAACACACGGTTTTGCGGTTAACAACTTTAGCCTGAAATGTTTAGGTTCTGCTTTTGAATATTCTTCAAAAAATTAACTTTGAATGTTAATTTAATGTAACGCCATGGATACACAACGCTTTGTTTTTAGGCACGTAGGCCCAAATGCTGATGAAGTTGCCACAATGTTATCTACAATTGATGCTTCCTCTATTGATGAATTGGTTGCACAAACAGTACCAGAGGCGATACGCTTAAAACAACCTATTTCGCTGCCTGATGCTATTAGTGAACATTCATTTTCTAAGCATATTTCGGCCTTGGGAAAACGGAATAGCGTCTTTTCTTCATTTATTGGACTTGGCTACCACGAAGCTATTTTACCTGGTGTAATTCAGCGAAATATTTTAGAAAATCCAGGGTGGTACACCGCCTATACGCCGTATCAGGCAGAAATTGCACAAGGAAGAATGGAGGCCTTGCTAAATTTCCAAACCATGGTAACCGACCTCACAGGAATGGAATTGGCTAATGCTTCGTTATTGGACGAAGCCACAGCAGCAGCCGAGGCAATGAGTCTGCTATTTGGACAGCGTACCAGAGCGCAAAAAAAGAACAACGCCTCCTTATTTTTTGTAGATGAAAACACCTTGCCACAAACCAAATCGGTACTAGAAACACGTGCAACTCCTATCGGTATTTCCTTGGTGTATGGCGCTCCAGAAACTTTTGTGCCAACGGCAGATTTTTTTGGTGCACTGATTCAATATCCTGGTGC
>DLPY01000019.1:0-726 GCA_002478685.1 Flavobacteriaceae bacterium UBA7446 | reverse complement strand
ATGAGTTTGGTGTTACTTGAATCTCCTGGCGCTCTCGGTGCTGATGTTGTAGTTGGAAGCACGCAACGCTTTGGCATTCCACTTGGCTATGGAGGACCGCATGCAGCTTTTTTTGCTACCAAAACTGCATATAAAAGAAGCGTTCCCGGAAGAATCATTGGCGTTACTCAAGACAAAGCAGGAAACCGTGCGTTGCGCATGGCGCTGCAAACCCGCGAGCAACACATCAAAAGAGATAGAGCCACATCAAACATTTGTACTGCACAGGTTCTACTGGCTGTAATGGCAGGTATGTATGCCATATACCACGGTCCAAAGGGACTAACAGACATTGCATCGAAAATACACAATAAGGCGTGCAGACTAAATAAGGCGTTAAGCAAGATGGGCGTCAGGCAAAAAAATAATGCTTTTTTTGACACCCTCTGGATAAAAGCCTCGAAAAAACTGGTGCAACCTTTAGCAGAAAAGGCAGGTATAAATCTACGATACATCAACGAAAATGAACTGACCCTTTCAATTCACGAAGCAACAGAAGAACACCACATTAACTCTTTAGTTGACATTTTCGCACAAGCTACCAACAACACATCATCAAACGAAGCTTTTGAAGATGAGAATTGCTTGCCAAGCTCACATAAACGCACCACAACATTTTTAACCCACGAAGTATTTCAACGCTTCCACGCTGAAACAAGTATGATGCGATACATTAAATCGTTGGAA